>CAIRFY010000303.1 GCA_903877945.1 uncultured Oscillochloris sp.
ATCGCGAAAGATGTGGGTAAAGCTATGCCCCGTGAGGGAGAGGGGCAGGGGGTGAGGGTCGTGCGAGACTGTCACGTAAAACGGGGCATTCTGAAACCTTGCCCCAAGCGTTGCAGTCGCGCCGCGATGTTGCACCAGCCCGGCGGTTTGCGTATCACGGCGGGCTAACGTACAATGCGCGCCGATGAACTACAGCGGTACGATGGGCAGGGCAAACCCTCCCCAATCCCCTTCCTCCAGGCATATGTACACCATCCTCATGCTGGCCTCGACCAGTTTCTTCTCCGATTACGGCAACCACGTGCGGATCTGGGAGGAGGCGCGGGCCATTCAGAAGCTCGGCCACCGGCTGGTGCTGGCGACCTACCACAACGGCGATAATATGCCGGGGATCGACATCCGCCGCTCCTGGGACGTGCCCTGGATTAAGCGTGCCGTAGTCGGCTCCTCACGCCACAAACTCTACCTGGATGTGGGACTGGGCTGGCGGGCGCTGCGGGTGGCCCTGCGCGAGCGCCCGACGATCATCCACGCTCACACCCACGAGGCTGCTGCAATTGGGCTGCCGCTGAAGTACCTGCTCGGCGCGCCGCTCATCCTCGATTACCAGGGCAGTATGACCGGCGAAATGCTCGACCACGGTTTTGTGACGGCATCTAGTCCATTCTATATGCCCCTGGCCCGCCTAGAACGCTTCCTGAATCATCAGGCCGATGCGGTGATGACCAGCACCCACAATGCAGCCGAACTGCTACGCCGCGACGGTGCGGCCCACCCCGACCGGCTCTACGCTGTGACCGATAGCGTGGACACGGATCGCTTCCGCCCCTTCGACGGATCGCCCGCATGGACGGCCCAGCGCGCCGAGCTACGCGCCCAACTCGGCATCCCTGCGGGACGACGGATCGTGGCCTACATCGGTCTGCTCGCCCCTTACCAGGGCACCAACGTGCTGATCAATGCCGCCCAGATCCTCATCCGCCGCCATCCCGATGTCCACTTCCTGATCATGGGCCACCCCGACCCCCATAGTTACCGCGCCTACGCCGCGTCCCTCGGCATCGACGACCACGTGACTCTGCCGGGCCGGATCATCTACCGCGATCTGCACAGCTATCTGGCTCTCGGTGACGTGGCTGTGGCCCCGAAGATGAGCCTCACCGAGGGTAACGGCAAGATCAGCAACTACATGGCGATGGGCCTGCCGGTGGTGACTTTCGAGACGCCCGTCAGCCGCGAGATTCTGGGCGCGAGCGGGATCTACGCCCGCCTCGGCAGCGCCGAGGATCTGGCCGAGAAGCTGGAGTTGGCCCTGGAGGATCGCGCCCTGGCCCAGCGACTCGGTGCCGAGGGCCGTACCCGCGCTGTGGCCGAATTCTCCTGGGAGCTGTCCGCCCGCAAGATCGAGTCTATCTACGCCCAGGCTCTTGAACGATTCAAACAAGATCAACGGTGACATCCTGAGCGCGCAGCTCGTCCACAATGGTCGCAGGTGCCGCCGCGCCGGTGATGATCCGGTCGATCTCGTTGGGCAGGGCGAATACGCTGAAGGCGGTGCCTCCGAACTTGCTGGAGTCCACGATCCCGACCGTGAGGGCCGACACCTGCACCATGCGCTGCTTGAGTTGGGCTTCGGCGATGTCCGCCTCCATCATGCCATCGCCCGTGACCGCACGCGCCCCGAAGAAGCCTATGTCCACGCGCAGTCGCAGCAGCAGATCGGCGTTGAGGTTGCCAACCAGCGAGCTTGAGCGGTGGCGCATGATTCCGCCCACCACAATCGTCGTGATCCCCGCGCTAAAGTTGAGTTCAAGGGCCGTGTACAGGCCATTGGTCACCACCGTCAGATCGTTGCGATCACTGAGCAGACGGGCGACCTGGAGCGCCGTTGTGCTGCCGTCGAGAAAAATGCTCTGACCAGAAATCACCAGCGCAGCGGCGGCCTGCGCGATGCGCCGCTTTTCCTCTCGGTGTTCCCGCTCACAGGTCGTGAAGTGCAGCTCAAGCCGTCCACGGCCCGAGGCCATCGCGCCCCCGTGGATCCGCAGAAGCAGACCCTGCGACTCAAGTACGTCCAGATCCTTGCGGATCGTCACCTCGGAGACCCCAAGTATCTGACTCAGCTCACCGACGCCGACACGGTCGTGTGTGCTCAGGTATCCCACAATCTGCTCGCGGCGCCGCTCGGGCGGCATCCCGTGATCAACGTATGCCATATCTGTATCATCTGCTACTTTTTAAGTGATCACACGTGATTACCTAAAAATTCCTGCTTCATCCTAACGTGCCATCCAAGGAAGGTCTTATCGTCAGTCCACAGGCCGGTTTTACGTCTCGACGTAGCCACAACCGAGACGGCCAGTTTGGCACGGACACGCCCGAGCAATTGCTCACGAACTGAATGATCTTGGTTATCGAACATTCCGCTCGTGTTCATGGTGAACATTATAGTACACCTGTGTGTATATTGCAAAGGCTAGACTAAAGCTCCGTCCTGCTGCCGCGATGGGTGGTCTATGGCCGGATCGTGCGCTAAGGCATGTTTCAATCCAGATTGACAATTCAGCGACGAAACGATGACGCGGTGAGGCGCTCCGTATCGCCTCATCGCCTCATCGCCTCATCGCCTCATCGCAAGACTGTAAAGCTGAATGTGCCCATTTTGAACCATGCCCAAGCGTTGAAGTCGCCCGCGCTGTTGCAATCGCCCTAGCCCTGGCATCAGTTCTGGTCTTTGGGCAGCGGGATGCGCACAAAGATCGATGTGCCTCTGCCTGGTTCCGACTCAATCGTGAGGCTGCCGCCGAGGAGTACGGCGCGCTCCGTCATACCGATCAGTCCGAGCGGCGGCGTGGCATCTGGTGCACTCGGCGTGGTTGGCACGGTGAAACCCACACCGTCATCCTCGATAATCAGGCGCATCTCATCAGCGCGGCGCTCGATGATCACGCTAACCTCAGTCGCTTGGGCGTGCTTGCGCACGTTGGTCAGCGACTCCTGCACCAGCCGATAGATCGTCGTCTCCACCGAGAGGGGCATACGCACCCCGTCTAGCCCGCTACTATGCAGATCGACCGCCACATGCGCTCGCGCAGACCACTGCTCGATGTAGGTACTCAACGCCAACGCCAGCCCGAGGTCGTCGAGCGCCGAGGGGCGCAGATGCACCGCTAGGCTGCGCACATCCTCGCTGATCTGCACCGCCATCGCTTGGATCTGCGCAATATGGTCGGTCATGTGTGCATCAATTGTGCTATTATCGTGCAGCGCCTTCAGGCTCAGGATCAGAGCGGTGAGATTTTGGCCCATCTCGTCGTGCAGTTCACGGGCGATGCGACGGCGCTCCTCCTCCTGCGCAGTGACGATCTGTTGGAGCAGATGCTCGCGAGCCTGTTCATCCCGAATCTGCTGGGCGATATGGGCGTGGAGCGATGTGTTGGCCAGTTCCAACTCCTGGGTACGGGCCACAACCCGCCGCTCTAGCGCATCGTGCGATTCCTTCAGCACGGCCTCGGTTTGTTTGAGTGCGGTGATGTCAGCGAAACTGATGACCACCCCGTCAACCCTGTTGGCGAGCGTACGGTACAGTCCGATGTGCATGATCCACCATCGGTCATACGTCGACTGCTGTACCTCGCACTCCACTGGCGCGAAGGTCTGGAGTACCTGGGCGATGAGCGGGAGCAGGTCACCATTACAAAAATGGGCATTGAGATCCGTGATGGGACGACCGATATCGGAGTCAATCAGCGCAAAGAGATCGGTGGCATGAGGGGTGAAGCGGGTGATGCGTCTGTCAAGATCGAGAAAGATCACCGGGATCTGGGTGTTGGCGAAGAAGTTGGCAAGGTCGGCGTTGGCCCGGTCAAGCTCGGCAATCTTTTGACTAAGATCGGCATTGACGGTCTGGAACTCTTCATTGATGACCCGAAGTTCCTCGTTGGCGACCTGAAGTTCCTCGTTCAGTGGGTGTAGGCTGGTGTTAGCAGTCGTCGCAAGATAGCCGCCCTGGTTGACGGGATGCGCGATGTCGCTGGGAACGCGGAAGTTGAATATAGTTGGTCGTTTTGAGTTGATGTCGTCCATCATCGTGGCTCCCCGGAGCGCAATTCAGACCCGACAGAAAATGCATGGCGCCTCATTGTAGCACGGTGTCAGTCACCCACGACGGTACGCCAGCCCTGCGAAATTCCCCTACGCAATGCCCCCGACTTTGTCAGGGATTTCCGTACACAAATGTCAGGGTTTCCCCGCTAGATTTACCGATAACGGCTGCTACACTACATAGCGTGAGAGTCATGCCGTGCGACCGGCTTCCTAACGGGAGGTTGCCGAAGTCGTGTATGGCCTCCGATTTCGTGAACTGCGTGGTGCAACGGGGCGCCACGTAGTTCACGAGTACTGACATACAGGGCCACCCGACCCGAAATTTCCCCCGCCCCCTGTCTTCTCGTCTTACGCCTCACGCTCAATCTGCATCGCACAGGTGCTGAGCCATGCGAGGGTCGTTTCGATTTGGCTAAGGCGGAACTGCTGTACCAGTTGGGCATAGGATGGATTGTCCCCGCCCGGCAGATCCTGGGCGCGGAGGCCGGCCAGCCAGTTCTGGCAGGCTTCCTGTTGGCGAGCCAGCAACGCCAGGGCAGGTTCAGTACCCTCCTGCTGTGCAAAGTAGAGCTTGACCGGAAACTCCACCTGAAAATCGCGGCCGTGTGGCACCGGACGGGCGATCCACTCCGCAAAGGCCGCCGATCCGGTCTCCGTCAGCCGAAAGACCTTCCGTGGCGGGCGAATCCCCTGCACCTCAACCACACTCGTGAGATAGCCCTCTTGCTCCAGATACCCCAACTCCGCGTAGATCTGGCTCTGTTTCCAGTTCCATGCCAGCCCCAACTCCTCCGTAGCCTGAAGGCGCTGCGCGATCTCGTAGCCGTGGAGCGGCTGTTGACGCACAAAGCCCAGCAGTCCATACGCAATCGTCAGCGGGGGCTTGATCATCGGCATACGCTCGATCCTTCCACGTGACGCCATCGTAATTGAAGCACAGAGATAAGGTTTCAGGTGCCAGGTTTCAGCTTCTGTTACCTGTTGTCTTATCTATGGTAACATGGAACAGGCGTGTTTTTTCAGTACTATAGTTGCCAGCAGTATCTTTTACCAAAACTGACCGTGAACGAAAGTAGCTTTTGAGGCACTATTGATGTGAACCCGTGGATACGCAAAAAAAGTAATGAAATTCCTTCTAAAAAAGCCAGAACTGGGTTTATTGCGACGGCTCCTGCATAGAGAAGATACGCATAATGTGCAATGCGTGTGCATAACATGTACATAAAGCTCGCGCACACGCATTTCTAGTGTAACCACGTTGTTACTCAGCGGAATAGGGTTGGAAAGCGACGCACATCATGATGCACCGCAGCATGGGGCGAAGAAAAAAGTACCGTCGATGATCATACACGACGACTTTGCGCCCCTTGGCACGCGCATGCGTATCGCCCCCGTCGCTCACGATCCCGACGAGGCGCGACTGATGTCCGTACACGTGATTCCTTCCTGACTACTCGACGTACCTAGCGCGGCGGTTTGGTGCCGACGCAGAGGTACAATCCAGATGTAGTCGACGTTGCCTCGTGGTGACGAACCACGGGCAACCTTGATATCGGCAGTCTCCACTGCCACACACTATTATGCTAAACCACTATGAAGTTCAAAACGCACTCGCCTTTTACGACCTCGGCGAGCTACGCGCAGTCCACGCCGCTGCCCACGGGCTCGTAAACGAGACGGCCTTCGCCGATACGACGACGGGGCGCTATGTGATCCGCCGCAACCAGCGCCGCCTCGGCAAGGCATCGCTCGAACTGCGTCACCATCTCCACGCATGGCTGAGCGACCACGATGTGCCATGCCCGAGCATCATCCCGGCCCGCTGCGGCGAGACATCGGTGGAGGTGGACGGGCGGATCTTTGAGGTGGCCACCTTTATCAACGGCGAGGAGTATTGCCCCGCCCGGCCCGCCCAATCCGCCAGCGTCGGCAACGTCCTGGCGGGCTATCACCGCGCCGTGGTCGGTTTCCCTGGCCAGCCGATCATTCAGCCGCCGCGCTATTGCCCATCTGTCCTGCTCGGCCTTACCGAGCGACTGATGCACCGCGATATTCTTGGCGACCTGACGGCGCAGCTCTCTTGGTACGACCGACGCGCCGCCGAGTTGCGCACCCGTCTGAGCGATGTAGCCTACGCCAAACTGCCGCAGAGCATGATCCACGGCGATGTTCACAGCGACAACCTGCTCTTCCGTGGTGATGAAGTGGTAGGGCTCATCGACTACGATCAGGTGACCATCGACGCCCGCCTGGTCGATATGGCCGACGCCCTGGTGGCCTTTGCACAGGGCAAAGCCCCAGAGAACTGGTCGCCCTGGGGTGTCTACAATGGCCCCCTGGATCTCGAACGGGCCCGGCTGCTACTCGATGGCTACGAAGCGGCGGGCACGCTCAGCGCAAGCGAGCGCTCGGCTCTGCCCCTGATCATCGAGGTACTCTGGCTCCAGGGCAACCTGCGCCGCGTCCTCACCACCGCCGATGCCGAGCCGGAATACCACATCGAGGTGCTTGAACAGGGTCGCTGGCTCTCTGAGTGGATGCAGGCCAACCGGCTCTAAGAAGCTGTCTGACGTGAAAATAGCCGATAGCCAATACCCGATAGCCGATAGTCGGGCATCAGCGGCCATTTTCATCGGGTGTTATGCGGCGGAGCCGTATGGTTGTCTGACGGAAAAAGCGCGGGGGTGGCAGTGCCGCCCTCGCGCTTTTTTATTGATTTCGGGCGCCTACTGGCACCCGAAGACTTTATGCAGCAGGTAGTCGAAGACAATGAAGAGGACCAACGCGCCGATCAGCAACCCCCACCACGGTACCGTCACCATAATAACGACGTGTAGGCGCGTCCAGATTTGCCAGGTCAGTATGAAGAGTCCGACAAGCAAGACGATTGATGAGTAGGTACGGCGCAAGGCTAACCTCCTTACATACGAATAGTGCGAAGAGGTCGTGGCACGATCCTCTCGCAATATATACGTCCGCGCACGCACCGGTGTTTCACCGCCCTATCGGCGCACCCGCTGGCGTAGAAGCAGATGGCTGATCATCTCGGTGATCAGGAGGATGTCGTCGCCACAAAGACGATATCGATCTTCACCTGCTCGCTCACGTTGGCCACCATTGGCACGTTGGGGATCGTTAAACCGAAGTCGCCCCGGTTCACCGTGGTCGTCGCCGTGCCGCTCAGGCGGGTGCTGCTCTCTGCCGTTACCGTCGTTTGGAAGACCACCGGCACCGTCTTATCGCGAATGGTCAGGTTGCCAGTGATCTGGAAGGTGTAGGGCGTGCCGGGGGTGCCGCTGCCGCTTAGGCCGACGATCCCGGTGGGCGTGAAGGTGATCAGTTCGTAGCTGTCGGTGCTGAGGATGATGTTCTTGATCGCCCGGTCGCGCCGGTCGCTGTCGGTGGCCAGGGTGCGGGCGTTCACGCTGATCACGCCGACCTTGACGCTGCTCAGATCAGACGGGGAGACGGCGACCTCGCCAGCAATCTGATCCGTGGTGCCCACTACCGTCTTGGGCTGGCCATTCAGTTGCTCATCGAGCGTGAAACTGGCCTTCGACTCGGCCTGGACGATCTGGAAGCGGGTCAGCCCAGCAGCCGGGGCGGCAGTCGAGACAACGGGCGACACCTCGGTGGTGGCGGCGGTGGCCTGGGTAGCGGACGGCGCACTCAGATCAAGCGGCACCGCCGTGATCGGCCCGCTGGCAGCCTTCGTATCGCCCTGGACGGCTTTATACAGCCAGATCCCGGCCCCGATCATGACGAGGACAACGATAATAGCAGCGATCTGGATGTTCCTACGGTTCATGGAATACATACCTTAATAGGTGCGAAAACCCAGGTGCTTCAGCCCTGGGAGGATCGCCCCGCTTCAGCGACTTGAGCCCAAAGGCAGCCTTTTGGTCGTAAGACTCAGGGATGCCGCACCTGAATGGTACGGAGCAACACCGCGTCTGTCAAATACGACCGAGAATACACGCGCTCAAGTTTATGATTGATCACTTGAGATGTGCTCAGGTTTGGCCTATACTCTACAGACATTCCACGTTCGTTTGCTGCCAACTCGTCTCATGTCAATCCCCTTCGCTGATAAGCCAGTGGCAGCTATTGGTTATGGACACACTTCAGGAGGTACGTTGATGACACAGACAATGGTCGGTATCTTCCACACTTCTGCGGACGCCGAGCAGGCCATCACCGATCTGGTGGCTAGTGGTTTTTCGCGTGAGAAGATCAGTGTGATCACTCCACACAGCAAGCAGGCCGAGCATGTTACGGTGGTGGGGAGCGGGGTTGAGCACGGCGAGGACATGGCAATCGGCGCGTTAGGCGGCGGGCTGCTGGGCGGAGCGCTCGGCGCCCTGGTCGGCATGATCGTCGTGGGCATCCCTGGGATCGGCGCACTCCTCGTGGCCGGGCCGATCATCGCCGCACTCGGCGGCGCGGGGGTGACGATGGCCGTTGGCGCGGGAGTCGGTGCGGTAGGCGGTGGCGTGCTTGGTGCCCTCACATGGGCGGGTGTCACCAAGGAAGAGGCGCACGTCTATGAGGAATTCATCCGGCGCGGCGGCACATTGGTCATGGTTCAGGCTAGCAGTGCCGAGCGTGATCGGGCGGCTGAGATCCTGCACCACGACGGCGCGGCTGATGCTAGTGAGTTAGAGGCCGAGTGGCGGCACGAGGGTCTGGCCTAAGTATGTGCAAGAGTGCGACGCGGCTTTGTCGGGTCGCACTCTTTGTTGTATGCGACATATCTAAAGTCTTGGAGAGAGAGAAAACCTCTGATGAAAGTCTTCCAGCTAGAGGGCGGGTGGTCGGTCGATCACCTGACCATCGCCGAGCGACCGACGCCCGAGCCCGGCCCAGGCCAGGCTTTGCTGCGTATGCGTGCGGCCTCGCTCAACTACCGCGATACGGTCGTTGTCCAGCGTGGCTACGGCGCGCAGACGGGGCAGTTGCCGCTGATCCCGATCTCCGACGGTGTCGGCGAGGTGGTCGCTGTCGGCTCCGGCGTCACCCGCGTGAAGGTGGGCGACCGGGTATGCCCGATGTTTAACCCGCGCTGGCAGGGCGGCATACCTACTGCCGCACGGATCGGCGTGACCCTCGGCGGTCCCCTTGACGGTGTGATGGCCGAGTATATGGCGATTGACGCTGAGAGCCTGGCCCTCGCCCCGGAGCATCTGAGCGACATTGAGGCGGCTACCCTGCCCTGTGCCGCGCTCACCGCCTGGAGCGCGCTCGTGACCGAGGGCCGCGTCCAACCGGGCGACCGCGTACTCATTCAGGGAACCGGCGGCGTCTCGCTTTTTGCGCTCCAGTTCGCCAAGCTCCTCGGTGCCTTCGCCATCGTCACCTCCAGCAGCATGCAGAAGCTGGAGCGCGCCCGCGCCCTCGGTGCCGATGCGACGATCAGTTACCGCGAAACGCCTGAGTGGGGCCGCCGTGTGCGCGAAATCACCGGTGGCGACGGGGTCGATCATATCGTCGAGGTGGGCGGTCAGGAGACGTTGCCCCAATCGCTGCGGGCGATCAGGCCGGGCGGGACGATCAGTTTGATCGGGATCCTCTCGGGGCCAGTGATGGACGCCCGCCTGGGCATGGTGGTGACGCGCCAGGTGCGGCTCCAGGGTATCACGGTAGGCAGCCGTGACGGGTTTGAGGCCATGTCTCGTGCGATCTCCCAGCACCAGCTACACCCCGTGATCGACCGGGTCTTTCCCTTCGACGAACTGCCCCAGGCTCTCGCCTATCTCACAAGTGGCGCACATATCGGCAAGATCTGCATCAGCCATAGCTGATGTGAACACAGAGGTAGCGCGGGCATCTTGCCTGTGGAGGCCCGAATATGGGCAGGATGCCCGCGCTACGACAAGGTTCAGATCTGGTCATTTTAGCTTTACAGTGAGGCGATGAGGCGATGAGGCGATGTCACCGCGCCCTCGCGTCCTCGCCTCATCGCCACACTGTAAAGCTGTTCTGAACCACGTCCTACCACCTCTTCTCACCGCAGAATAGCGCAAGCCTCGATCATTTCATCCTCAGTGGCAATGAAATCCAGGGGCATATCGTGGGGCGCGTGGGGCAGAGCGGCAACCTCCTGTGCGCTGAAGGCCACTCCGAGGGTGGTGGTAGGGGCAGCGGCGAGAAGCCGATCATAATAGCCCATGCCATAGCCGATCCGGTAGCCGTCCCGGTCAAAGCCGAGCATGGGCACGATAGTGAGATCCCAGTCGCCAGGATCTACCGGGCGGATAACACGCGGGGCGAGGGTGCCGAAGACGCCTTCGGTAAAGTCGGCCGGGTCGATCCCATTAATCCAGGAATGGCGCAGGCGTCGGTTTGAGTCGAGGACCGGGATCGCCACGGCTTTGCCCTGGGTGAGGGCTATGGCGATCAGGAAGTGCGTATCAACTTCGGAACGAATCGACAGGTAGCAGTGAATAGCGCGGGCGTGCTGAAAAACAGGCGAGGCGAGAACTCGTTCGCGGATGGCCTCGCTGCGCACATCACGGCCGGTGGTCTGGTCGCGCCGGGTCATCAACTCGCGGCGCAGGCGATGTTTCTCATCCATAGACTCATAGTACCTAGAGGTGCGGAGCACCGATCTTCTTGATGATAGCGACGAAGGGCGGCGCGGGCCTTGCGCCGGGCTTCTTCCGAAACCAGCCGAGGTCAGCGCGCACCGCCTGCTCCTTCATCTCAGTGGCCCCCCAGATGAAGGATGCGCCAGCGATGCCAAGCAGCGCAGACCAGCCGACGTTGCCCACAAACAGCGACCCGCCGATCAGCACGATCCCCAGCAGCAACGGGAATGGCCACCAGAGGTAGCCGAGGTGGTACTCCATGCGGATCACCCAGACGAAGCCGAACCCGATCATGCCAAAGCTGAAGAGCCCGAGAGCGATGCCTGTCCAGTTCATCGAATTCCCTTAATCGCTGCCAGCGATGCGGCCCATCGTGCCTGACGATGGTACGCTACCAACCGTGGGGTCTGACGGTTCACGCTTGAGCAGTTCGGCGGTAGTGGCCCGGCTATTGGGCGCGGCGAGGTACGCGGCGTGGCGCGGGTTGGATGGGTGCGCCGGGGCGTGGCCTTTGATCACGCGCTTCTGCTGTCGGTAGAGCTCAAAGGCGTCCCAAAGCATCGTCGTCCCAAAGATGCTGCACATCCCGCTGGTTGTCAGGCTGAACGAGAGGAGGCTGTAGAGGTTCAGCCCCAGGCCGATGATGACCAGAACCAGGGCAGGGAGGCGCACGTCGGGACTGCGGGCCTCGATCCAGCGCACCCCAACGTGCCCCCACCAGATTCCCAAAAATGTTGCGGTGGCCATCCACAGGCCGACGATGTGCATGATAGAGTGCCGATCCTCGCAACTGACATCTGACGTGAAAAGCTGCATAAATCTACACAAATCTGTGTAGGCGTACAGCATTTTACAAGCATGACCCAGCGCCGTCAACCGCAGCATGAAGGGAGAGGGGGCATGTGCAACGTCGTGTGATCGCCGGGCAGCCCTCACCCCCAGCCCCCTCTCCCTGAACGGGAGAGGGGGAGTCGGAGGCATCCTGCTGCGGAATATCCCCTCTCCCCGAGAGGGAGAGGGGCAGGGGGTGAGGGCCGGAGGGTGACTTTGCACATGCCCTGTGATGGGAGAGGGCGCGGTGTATTGTGGTACTTGACTTTTTGTCTTCTATACACTATACTTAGTGTCATATCGATACTATGCCTGTGCAAATAGGGAGGCGGACGATGGCACTCACCCTCAACAAACTCATCCATCTGATGCTACGGGCCGTGGAGCCGGAGGACATCTTCGGTAATCTGGGCGACGAGCCAGAGGAGGAGCTGCGACGGCAGTACCGGGCCATGGCCCTCGCCGCTCACCCCGACCACAATCCAGGCCAGTGGACTGCCGCCAACGAGGCGTTCCGCCAGCTCCAGGGTTGGCACGATATGGCCCAGCGCAAGCTGGCCGAAGGAGCCTACGGGAAGGCCGAGCGCATCCGCGCCACCAGCGGCGGGCGCAGCTATGTAGGCTACCGCGAGCCGATCACGGGCGACATATGCGATCTTTTCCCGGCGCGCGGGAACGGTGAACCAGCCCTGCTGAAGGTAGCGCGTAGCCCGCGCAACAACGATCTGTTGGTGACTGAGGCCCGTGCCCTCGGCCGGATCGCCAAGGAACTGGCGGGCCAGCCCGTGCGCGCCCACTTCCCGACCCTGGTCGAGTCCTTCCTGCTGCGCGATACGGCGGGCAGCAGGCGTCACGTAAATGTGCTGCGCCCCGAGGAGGGGGTGTACTCGCTGGCCGAGGTGATCCACGCCTATCCGCAGGGTCTGCATCCGGCTGACGCCGCCTGGATCTTCAACCGCACCCTGGCCGCCCTCGGCACTGCCCACGGGATGGGCTTTATCCACGGCGCGGTGCTGCCAACCCACATGCTCATCCGTCCGTCCGACCATAACGGTATTCTGATCGACTGGTGCTATAGCGTAACCAGCGGTGAGCCAATCAAGGCGATCAGCACGCCCTACGCCGACGACTATCCGCCCGAGGTATCGGCCTGCCAGGGAGCCACGTCGGCCACCGATCTGTACATGGCCGCCCGGCTGATGGTGCGTCTGCTCGGCGGCAGCGGAGCCGCGCCACCGACGAGTACGCCCAGGCCGATCCAGGCTCTTCTGCGGGCCTGCCTCATTCCCGCGCCCGCACGTCGCCACGGCGACGCATGGCAGGTGCTTGAGGATTTTCGCGTCATCCTGGGCGATCTCTACGGCCCGCCCACCTTTCGCCCGTTTCGGATGCCATAACCAGCCGAGACGCCCCGCCGGGGCGTCTCTACCCAAGGAGAACCACCATGGGCCACTCAGATTGGAGCGACGCCGCCTACCAGGCGCGCCAGAACCACCGCAAGGCCACCAAGACCACCGCCTTCACCTACGATAGCGACGTGCGTAGCAGCGGCGTGGTGAAGATCCACGATCAGATGAACCCCCACGGCGTGACCCGCGAGAGCCGCGATAGCGATGTACACCCTGATTCCCTGTCCATTGCGGTAATCTTTGATGTCACCGGCTCGATGGGCAGCGTACCGCGAGTCATGCAGACCAAGCTGGGTGCCCTGATGCGCGTCCTCATCCAGCGCGGCTACGTGGCCCACCCCCAGATCCTCTTCGGCGCGGTGGGCGACGCCACCTGCGACAGCGTGCCCCTCCAGATCGGGCAGTTCGAGTCGGGCCTGGAGATGGACGAGGATCTGGGCAAGATCTACATTGAGGGCGGCGGCGGTGGTCAGGTCTACGAGAGCTACGAATTGGCTATGTATTTTATGGCCCGCCACACAGCCATCGACTGCTACGAGAAGCGCGGCCACAAGGGCTACCTCTTCACCATCGGCGACGAGAAGCCCTACGCCAATGTGAACCGCTCTATTGTCACGGAGCTTATTGGCGACCACCTGGAGCGCGATCTGCCGCTCAAGAAGGTCATCGCCGAGCTTCAGCAGCGCTACGAGTACTTCCACATTGTACCTACCAACACCAGCCACGGCGGCGACCCGGCGATCCAGGCCCATTGGCGCGGCTTGCTCGGCGAGCGCGTGCTGATGCTCAATGATGAGGCCGCTGTCTGCGAGACCATCGCTCTTACCATCGGGCTCTGCGAGGGCACCGTGGACGACCTCGCCGTCGGCGCGGACGATCTGGTGGCGGCGGGCTGTGACAAGGGCGCGGTGGCTACGGCGACCACGGCTCTTTCCCCCTACGCCGCCGCGCGCCCGCCGGTCACGCGGGTGGCCACCGCCGGGTTTTTGCCGGCATCCACAGGGGTGGGCAATGACGGGCGGCTGTCGTAGGGGGGATATATGAACATGGTGTTTATGACCGTTGACCTGGGGTTCGGCGATGCGGGCAAGGGATCGGTGGTCGATTTCCTGACTCGCGCCTACGACGCGCACACGGTAGTGCGCTACAACGGTGGTGCCCAGGCCGGTCATCGCGTCGTCACTGCTGGCCCGCCCCCGCAGGAACATGTCTTCGCCCAGTTTGGCGCGGGGACGCTGGCCGGGGCGGGCACGCACCTCTCGCGCTTTATGATCCTCGACCCGCTGGCCATGCTGGCCGAGGAGGAACACCTGCGCATGATCGGCGTGCCTGATGCCTTCGCCCGCACCACCATCGACGCCCGCGCCCTGGTGATCACCCCGTTCGGGCGGGCGATCAACCGCCTGCGCGAACTGGCCCGTGGCGGCGGTCGCCACGGCAGTTGCGGCGTCGGTGTTGGTGAGACAGTAGCCGATGCCCTGGCACGCCCGGATCTCGCCTTGCGCGCTGGCGATGTGGCAGATCGAGACAAACTTTATGTAAAGTTGTATAAACTACGCGAGCTGAACCTGAGCAAACTGACTGCCTTGCACCCATCCCTGCCCAGCGACGGTCAGGCCAGTATTGAACTGGATCTCCTGACCGACCCAGACTGGGCCGACTGGCTACTGGACGCCTACGCCGAGTTTAGCGCCCAGGCCCAGGTGGTGCCCGGCGAACACCTGCGCAGCATCCTGAACCGTCCGGGCGTGGTGGTCTTTGAGGGTGCCCAGGGCGTGCTGCTCGATGAGTGGCGCGGCTTCCACCCCCACACCACCTGGAGCACCACGACGCTCCAGAACGCCGACACGCTTCTGACCGACGTTGGCTACACAGGACAAATCAGTCGGTTGGGCATCACCCGCGCCTACGCCACCCGCCACGGCGCCGGCCCCATGCCCAGCGAGGATGCTGCTCTTACCACGGCCCTACCCGACGCACGCAACGGCACACACGCATGGCAGCAGGGCTTCCGCGTCGGTTGGCTCGACGTGGTACTGTTGCGCTACGCGCTGAACGTGGTCGGGCACCTAGATGGGCTGGCCGTCACGTGCCTCGACCGCGTCGCGGATCTCCCTGAGCTTCAGATCTGTAGAGGCTATCAAGTCGGCCCGCTGCGGATCGAGGGAATCATCCCCGCGCTAAGCCCACACGATCTGGCTTATCAAGAACAGATCACCATCGCTCTTGCGGGATGTCGGCCCATACGGGAGCGTCTCAGCGGCCCAGATGATCTGCTGCGCACCGTGCAGGCAGATCTTGGCCTGCCGATCATGATCACCTCATACGGCCCGACAGCCGAGGACAAAGAGGGGCTTCGCCTCTCCAAACCTCCCCGTCGGGAGAATCACAAGGGAATGATGAACGCTCACACCAGCGGCCCGATTGCCCTGCTCGGATCGGGCGAGTACACTGCGGCGATGGACACGACCGACCGGCGGCTGTTGGCGGCCTTGGGCGTGGCCCGCCCGAAGGTCGCGCTGATCCCGGCGGCCAGCGGCCTGGAGCCGGGCATGCCCGAGCGCTGGAACCGGATGGGTGTGGAGCATTTCACCGCCTTGGGTGCAGAGCCCCTGCCGCTCTCCCTCGTTGTCCGTGCGGATGCGGAACGCACCGAGATCCTGGCGCAGTTGCGCCAGGCCGACCTGTTCTACTTCTCGGGCGGCAACCCCGAGCACCTTGTCGAGACCCTGCGGGACACATCAGCGTGGGCGATCATTGCGGAGCGACGGGCGGGCGGGGCCGGGATTGCCGGCTGTAGCGCCGGGGCCATGATGATGAGCGCCTACACCCTGCGCGTCCGGGCGATTGTGGCCGGTCAACCGCCGCGCTGGATCGTCGCGCTGGGCGTGGCCCCCCAGATCGCGGTGATGCCCCACTTTGATCGCATGTCTGGATTCGTCGGTGCCGAGGTCTTCCGTATGCTGATGGAGTCGGCACCGGAGGGCGTGAGGCTGGTGGGAATTGATGAGGATACCGCACTGATCACGCTTGGCCCAGATGCGCCCTGGGAGGTCAGTGGGCGTCAGTCGGTAGTGCTGATGGGTCGTGACGGTGGGCAGGTGGCCTACCGCGCTGGACAGGCGGTGCCATTGTAGATTTTAGACATGGTTTAGCACAGTTTTACAGTTTAGCGGGGACGCGACGAGGCGAGGATGCGATAGCATCGCCTCGTCGCATCCTCGCCTCATCGCCACACGGTAAAGCTGAAACCTGGCACCTGAAACCTTGTCTTAGATTGCACCCAATCTAAAATCCCCAATCTAAAATCCCCAATCTAAAATCCCCAATCTAAAATCCGCAATGACGCTACGGCGTAGCCGTCGGCGCATCTGGGACTGTGGTCGGGGTCAAGATCAGTTCGCTCAGGCGGCGCACGTCCGACCAGTTCGTATCGTTCTCATCGTCGGCCATCGGAGTATAGAGGGTGTCCTGGGCGAAGACTTGCACCGCAAACTTCTTGTCGCCTACGGTGACAATCCGACTGTCGTCCATAGGTGCGCCGAGGGGTTTCCCTGCGCGAGCCTGTTCAAGCATAAAAGTATGAAAGGCCCAGTTTGGGTGGTAGGTAATCCCCGCTGAGCCGAAGGTTTCACTGACCAGAGCTTGATCGAGGCTGCCGGTGTAGGTGTGTAGGTCGGGGGCAGGTTCAAAGCGACGCCCGGACCAGGAGGCCACCACGCGCCGGATGGTGTTGATGTAGGCGCTGGGCGCGTTATTGTCGCTGCTGGGCGCATAGATCGGGACGACCTTCTCGACGGTTTCCATGCCCCGATTGACGTAGCGAAAGAGGATCAGTTCACACCAATCCCGGATGCCATCCTCCCAGGAGGCGTAGCGCACAAACCCGCCAGACGATCCGGCTGCACGCTCGGGCTTGACTGCACGGCGCAGCATCCCCCAGTTATGTAGGTCGCCATTAGCGCATGCGCCCGCTTGGCAGAACGACGACTCGTGCTGGAAGAACGCCAGGGCGACGGCGGGGTCAAGCCCGTAGGATGTGATTGCCGTGTAGATCGTGGCACCCTCGGCGGCGGCAGGCGACCCGGCGCGCTGGAGGATGGCGGTGAAACTCTCTTGCGAGATGCGCGGCGCAGACTTAAAGGCCAGACCGTCGGCGGCGCTGGCTGCGGGAGTCATTACGCCAAGGTTGAGGGCGGCGGCGAGGGCGGCGGCGAGGACGGAGACAAGGACGATCACGCGGCGACCCTCGCGGCGCAACAGGGCAGGCAGGTGTGAGGAGAGCAGCAGGCCAGCGACCCAGGCCAAGGCCAGGGCGGCGCGGGCGGCGACATGGGGCGTGATGATGTCCAGCAGGGCGAGGGGGGGCAGGCTGAGGGCGAGAGCGACCAGGGCGGACAGAGCGTGTGGCTCGCCGCGCTCGCGCCACCAGCGGGCAGCAGATGGGGAGAGGCCGGGCATTATCACAGATTGCTCTCCTTTAGGGGCGGAAGCCCAAGAGCTTGAGCCTTGGGAGGAAGCGCCCCGCTTGAACCCGCTTTCGCGCTTGTTGGCACGGGTTTGGATGACGTGGTGGCGGTCTTTCAGCCGCAAGGCCCAGGGAAACCGCCAGACCTGTTGCCCGTAAGGGCACGCCGCTTGCGCGGGTGATGTTCGCCTCGTCAACGCTATCGGTCGGTACTTTCCCAAGAACACCTGCACGGCTTACCGCACCGTTTGTTGATGTCCAGGTTCTAAAGCGGAGGGCTGGCAACGCACCCATCCGGTAGGTCTTGAACGCTTACCGATAGCGTAGCCCCGTCAGCGTGCGCTGGTGGCTGAGACTGGTCAGTACCGGCTTGTCGATTGCTCCACAAGCCCACAAGCGTTAGCCGTGGGTTACTGACCTCCTCATCAGGGATGGCGTTATGCCGGGCAGTATAACATGTGTGCATGTTACCAAGTGTAGGAAGCAGGAGGCATGCCTTATCAAGAACATGGACAGGGGGATGATCTGCGGAGGGCTTTGCCCTCCGCAGATCATCCCCCTTCTGTCACCACGTAGCGTGCGACTAATCGAGGTAGCCGCGCAGCTTCTTGCCGAGGTGGGGATGCCGCAGCTTACGCAGGGCCACCGCCTCGATCTGGCGGATGCGCTCGCGGGTAATCCCAAACTCCACGCCAACCTCCTCCAGAGTACGGTAGCGCCCATCCTTGAGACCGTAGCGTAATTGGATAATCTTGCGCTCGCGCTCGGGGAGCTTTTGTAGCACCTCCTCGATCTGCTCGCGCAGCATCGCGGCGGCGGCGGCCTCGGAAGGGGTCGAGATCCGATCATCCTCAATGAAGTCGCCCATGCGGCCCTCGCCCTCTTGGCCGACCGGCATCTCCAGTGAGAGCGGGTGCATGCTCGCCTCTAGGGTACGGCGCACCTTACCGGCCGAGATCCCCATCGCCTCGGCGATCTCCTCAGGGGTTGGCTCACGCTGCATCGACTGCTGGAGTTTGTGTGAAGTGCGCTTAACCTGGCTAATCGCCTCGCCCATATGGACGGGCAGGCGAATAGTCCGGCTCTGGTCGGCGATGGCGCGTGTGATCGCCTGGCGGATCCACCAGGTGGCGTAGGTCGAAAACTTATGGCCTTTGGTATAGTCGAACTTCTCGACCGCACGCATCAGGCCAATGTTCCCTTCCTGCACCAGATCCATCATCGTCAGGCCATAGGACGTGTACTTCTTCGCGATGGACACCACCAGCCGCAAGTTGGCCTGGATGAGATGCTGACGCGACTCGCAGCCTTGGGCGTAGGCCCGTTCAAGCTCGATGCGCTCGCGGCTCGTCTGGTACTCCTCGCGGTCGATCCGCTGACGTGCCAAGTCGCCAGATTCCATACTCTTGGCGAGCGTGACCTCTTTCTCGGCGGTGAGCAGCGGCACCTGGCCGATCTCCTGGAGATACATACGCACCGGGTCATCGAAGGCGATGTCCGCGAGGTCGGGCAACTCAGTGGCCGCGTCCTCATCACTCGACTGGTTCGACTCAAGCTCCGCAGCCGACTCGACCACCTTCAGACCCTCGGCCTGCATTGTGGCGTATAGATGATCCACATCCGCCACATGCAGCTCCGGCTGTGGGAACGCCTCAAGGATATCATTGTAGGTCAGATAACCACGCGCACGGGCCATTTCAAGTAAGCGTTCCATCATCGATCCCAACTCCTGTGCGGGCTGCTGAATGAGTGTCGTCATCCTTTGCCTGTAAAACGACCTGACGGTGCCGCGTTGCTGGAGTTCCGCATGGAGCGCCGCGCTGCCGTCCGAGCGCTACGCTAGTGCTAACACCAGCATACGCGCACTGTCAAGCCATTATACTAAATGATTCCTTGGCTCACGCCTGGGCGTAAGCGCACTACAAAGCCAACGGGAACCCCGCCCTGCTATGCGATACATCGTCGTATCTGGAGTGGAGACATCGAGAGGCCGGAGCATGTTTTCAATCACGCTCAGGCCCCCTCACGACGGAGTGTGCTGCCTAACGGCAAGAAGATGGGGTCGAGAGAAGACCCTCAAACCCCAAGCCAATACACACAATGCAGGGACGCAGACGGGGCACCCCATTGGACTTTCTGGGATTTACTATAGCATTATGCAATGGTTAAAGTCAACCCCTGATTGGTTATAGGTTTCAAACTTTTAACGAATATTTCACGGTACAATGGCTGCTATCTGGCAGTGGGCTGGACGCCCTCTGTCATTTTTGTTTAGGCGGTCGAGCGAAAGGGTTTGCCCCGTGATGTTGAGCAACATCCAGCGTGTCTATATGGATGAGATCCACTATGCAGTTGTGGCGACCCTCAACGCCGATGGCTCGCTCCAGCAGACGGTTGTCTGGTACCTGCTGGATGGTGACGAGATCTGCTTTAGCTGCGGTGCGGGCAGTGTGAAGGCGCGCAACCTGCGCTGCAATCCCACGGTGAGCCTCGCGGTTGCTGATGGCCGTCGCTACCTCACCCTTCAGGGTACCGCCATCGTTGAGCCGCCTGACCCGACTGTGCGCGAGCGACTGGCTACCCGCTACCTCGGCATTGCGGGTGCGGCCGCATGGCTTCAACGTCGCCCCGATGCTCCCCGGCTCACGGTGCGGGTGACGATTACGAAGGCGTATGGGCAGGGGGTGTGAGATTTTAGGGACAATACTTTTCGAATAGGCTGATCTCGCGCTGGCCTTGCCCCCTCACCCCCTGCCCCTCTCCCTCACGGGGAGAGGGGGCTGGGGGGTGAGGGCCGTTCGGCGGCAGATTCCTTAATTTGAAAAGTATTGGGTTTAATCGGTCAACCGAGCGAGGACGTACCATGAGCGAGCGAATCGGGTTTATTGGCTTGGGGACGATGGGCCGTGGAATGGCGTACAACCTGCTGCGAGCTGGATTTGCGCTGACGGTGTGGAATCGCACGGCGAGTCGTATGGATGATCTGGTGGCGGCTGGGGCCACGGCAGCGGCGAGTCCCGCCGAGGTTGCGGCCAATTCCGACATCATTATTACGTGTGTGAGCGACACCCCCGATGTCCTCGCGGTGACGCTGGGTGAGGGCGGGGTGATCCACGGGGCGCGACCCGGTGCGCTGGTGATTGACATGAGTACGATCAACCCGCAGGCTGCCCGCGAGATGGCTGCTGCCCTGGCTGAGCGCGGCGTGGCGCATGTGGACGCCCCTGTGAGCGGTGGCAGCGAGGGTGCCGCCAAGGGTACCCTGTCGATCATGGTCGGTGGCGCGGCGGCGGATGTTGAGCGGGCTATGCCCGCCTTCCAGGCGATGGGCAAGGCGATTACCCACGTAGGCGACCACGGTGCGGGCCAGACGGTGAAGCTGGTGAACCAGATCCTGGTGGTGGGGACGATGCTCGCGGTTGGTGAGGCGCTGGTGTTTGCGCAGGCCAGCGGTGTGGATCTGGAGAAGACGTTGGCCGCCGTGATCCCTGGCGCGGCCGGGAGTTGGATGCTGTCCAACCGTGGCCCGCAGGTGATCAAGCGCGACTGGCGGCCCGGCTTCACGATTGATCTCCAGCAGAAGGATTTGCGCCTGGTGCTGGAGGCGGCTGATCAGGTGGGTGCGCCGGTATTCACCACGGCGTCGATCTTTCAGATGTACCGCACTCTCCAGGCGTCCGGCCTGGGTGCTGAGGGCAATCACGCGCTGGTGAAGGCAATTGAGCGCCTGAGCGGAGTGAAGGTTGGCGGGTAACGATTAAGAACGTGGCTGAGTAGTTCTCCCGGCTCCCGCTTGTGACGATCCCCTTAACTCACACTCAACCTGCCTGAACAATTTCTACATATGCTTTCGCTATGATTCGGATTCAGCGATATCGCTTCGCAAAGGAGCTTTGAATCCAATGAGTGTCACATCAACCGCGCCTGAGCGCAAGGCAGTCGGCAGCCGCATTGGCAAACGCAAGGGTCGCATGTCGCCCTGGCTGCTGCTGCCGGTTGCCCTCGTACTGATTGTCGCCGGGGTACTGTTCTGGCAGGTGCGTCAGGCAAGTACGGCGACTACGTCCACGACAACCGCAACGGTTACGAAGGGCAGTCTGGCTGTTAGTGTTACCGGCAGTGGCCCCGCCCAGGCCGTGCAGAGTCGCAGCATGAGCTTTGGTGTGTCTGGCACGGTTGATGCGGTGCTGGTACAGACCGGTGATACGGTGAAGGCCGGTCAGCCCCTGGCTCGCCTCGATAGCCGCGCCCTAACCCTCCAGGTGCAGCAGGCTGAGGCCAGCTTGAAGGCGGCTGAGGCGAATCTTGCCGCCGCCCAGGGTAAGGGTGCGACCGAGCAGGACATCGCCAGCGCACAGTCTAGCCTCAAGTCGGCCCGAGCCAGCTACGAGCGCACACGAACCGGTACCGCTACTGCGCAGGATATTGTCAGCGCCCGCGCCCAGCTTCAATCTGCGCAGGCGAACCTCGCCCAACTGAAGGCTGGCCCGACCGCCGATACGCTCTCGTCGTCCCAGACCCGCGTTTACCAGGCTCAGTTGACTCTGTCTAGCCAGCGCGAGAGCCTGTCGTCTGCCAAGACGAAGGCGGCGGCCGCGCTGACGACGGCGGCGAATAATCTGCGCGACGCTCAGACGAGCTATAGCACGCTGTACTGGAATAACCGCCAGCAGGAGAAGGCACCGGGCGGCTTGTCCCAGACGAGTAAGGATCAGGAGGCCGCCTCCCTGCGCGCCGTCTCGAACGCTGAGTCGAGCTTGGCGCAGTCCCGGGCTGCCTTTGACCAAACGAAACAGGACGAGATTACCGGTTTGGCCCAAGCCGAGTCGAGCCTGAAGGACGCCCAGATCCAACTGAGTGTACTCTTGGCTGGCCCAACGGTGGCGAACCTGTCCAGTTCTGAGGCCAGTGTGGCCTCGGCTCAGTCGAACCTGGAAAAACTGCTGCACCCGGCGACGGCGAATGATCTCGTCAGCGCGCAGGCCAGTGTGGATCAGGCCAAGATTAATCTGGAGAAGCTGACCACCCCGGCCTCAGTTGCGAGCCTGGCCAGCGCCGAGGCTTCGCTGGCGTCGGCCCAGGTGCAACTGGCGGCGGCCAAGCTCAACCTGGAGAACGCGACGCTGGTTGCGCCCTTCGACGGGATCGTGGCCAGTGTTGGCCTTCTGGCCGGTGACGCCACCACCGTCGGGACGATCTCGGTGATTGACGCCAGCCAGATGTATATCGACATTAGCCTGGGTGAATCCGATGTGAGCCAGGTTAAGTCGGGTATGGCTGTCGCGCTGACCTTTGACGCCGTGACAAATCTGAAGATCACCGGGAAGGTCGATACCATCGCTCCGGTGGCCACCGTGACCCAGAACGTCGTTACCTACCCGGTGCGGGTGCGCTTCGACCCCGGCACAGCGCCGATTAAGGTGGGCATGACGGCCTCCGGCACTATCGTGGTGACACAGCGCGATAACGTCATTCTGGTGCCGAGTCGGGCCGTCCAGTCCCGTGGCGGCACTCAGACGGTGCAGGTGCGCCTGGCTGCCGATCAGCCGGTGGTGCCGGTGAGCGTCACGACTGGTCTAAGTTCGAATGGGCAGACCGAGATCCTCAGTTGTGTAGACACCAGCAACCAGTGCCTCCAGGATGGTGACACACTGGTAATCCCCGCCACAACGACCAGCAGCACGTCGCAGCGCAGCGGGCTCGGCGGCTTTGGCGGCGGCGGTGGCGGTGGCCCACGGGGGATGCCATGAACATGATCAGTGTGCGTGACCTCACCCGCGTCTATCATACCGGCGACATTGAGGTTCACGCCTTGCGTGGCATCTCCTTCGACATTGGGCGCGGCGAGTTTGTGGCAATTATGGGGCCATCGGGATCGGGCAAGAGTACGCTGATGAACCTGATCGGCTGCCTGGATACGCCAACCACGGGGAGCTACACCCTGGACGGGCTGGCGGTGGAGCAGATGGAGACGCCGCAGTTGTCGGTGGTGCGTAACCGCAAGATCGGCTTTGTATTCCAGCAATTTCACCTGCTGGCCCGCAGCACGGCCCTCGAAAACGTGGCTCTGCCTCTGGCCTACCGGGGCGGCATTCCCGCCAGCGAGCGTCTGGCCCGCGCCGCCGAGTCGTTGGAGCGCGTGGGCCTGGGCGACCGCATGGATCACAGGCCGCAGCAGCTCTCGGGCGGGCAGCAGCAGCGCGTGGCGATTGCCCGCGCCCTGGTGACACGACCGGCCCTGCTGTTGGCTGATGAGCCGACTGGTGCCCTCGATACGCGCACGAGCGCGGAGGTGATGGATCTGCTGACCGACCTGAACCGCAGCGGGATGACGGTGGTGCTGGTGACCCACGAGCCAGATGTGGCCCACTCTGCCCGGCGGTTGCTGGAGATTCGTGACGGCCAACTGAAGCGCGATGTGCCGACAGCAGAGGCGTGGACAGCCCACGACCCGCACTCGCCGCACTTCGCGCCCACACCTGTGGAGCGGGCACGGCGTGCGGGACGGCTGCCGGTGGCCAGTCGCTGGAGGAGGAGTCCATGAGCGCACACGAGCAGCCACGTATTCGCGGGGCGGCGAAGGGGGAGCGCGAGGCTCCTCCCCAGACTGCAGTCCAGGCTGAGGAAGAACTCTGGGAGGGCGGGATCGGCTGGGTCGAGACGCTCGGCATGTCGCTGGCTAGCCTGCGGGCCAACCCGCTGCGCACCGTGCTGACGGCCCTGGGTGTGCTGATCGGCGTGGCCTCGGTGGTGGCCTTGCTGGCAATCGGGCGCGGTTCGCAGGCGGCGATCACCGCCTCGATCACGGCGAACGGGGCCAACCTGCTCACGATCAGAAACCAGGGGCCACAGGGCCAGGGCGGCGTGCGTGGTGCAGTCGGCGAGGGCGGCACCCTGACGGTGGCTGATGCCACCGCTCTGGCCAACCCGCAGAACGTGCCCGATGCCTCGTTCGTCTCGCCTGAGTACAACGGCAACGCCCAGCTCGTAGCCGGTGCGCTCAACCTCAGCGCCCGCGTCACAGGCGCCCTGCCGGTCTACCCGAGCCTGCATAACAACACGCTGTCCGAGGGCGTCTTTGTCAGCGAGGAAGACAACCGCGCAATGGCGAATGTGGTGGTGCTGGGGGCCAACGTGGCGGCAACCCTCTTCCCCAACGGCGACGGCCTGGGCCAGCAGTTGCGTATGAACGGCAAGAGCTTTCAGGTGATCGGCATACTGGCGAGCTCAGGCGGCTCCGGCTTCGGCTCGGTTGACGATGGGGTGATCGTACCGCTGAACACGGCTCAGCGCAAACTCTTCGGGGCACGCGCAGCGGTCGGCGGTGAGTGGAGCGTCTCGACGATTGTGGTACAGGCCGCCGGTTCCACCCAGACTGACGCCACCCTGAGCGAGATTAACACGCTGCTGCGCCAGCGCAAGAACCTGCCCGAGGACGGCAGCGCCGACACCTTCAGCGTGATCAACCAGGCCGCCATCCTCCAGACGGTGACACAGACGACGCAGATGCTGACGCTGTTTCTGTCGGCAATCGCGGCGATCTCGCTGCTGGTGGGCGGGATCGGGATCATGAACATCATGCTGGTGTCGGTGCGCGAGCGCACCCGCGAGATTGGCCTGCGTAAAGCCCTGGGTGCCCGCGAGGGCGACATTATGCTGCAATTCCTGTTCGAGTCGCTGGCCCTGAGCGGCGTGGGCGGGCTGCTGGGCCTCGCTCTGGGGGCAACCATCGCTCTGCTGGTGAGCCAGAGTGGGGTACTCCAGGCCCAACTCAGCCTCGACGCGGCCCTGATGGCCCTGGGATTCGCCTTGGCCGTGGGCCTGTTCTTCGGGATCGCCCCGGCACGCAGCGCGGCCCGGCTCGACCCGATTGTGGCGCTGCGGTATGAGTAGACGGGGTGACGCGGGGACGCGGGGACGCGGGGACGCGGTGACGCGGTGATGGGGTGACGCGGTGATGGGGTGACGCGGGGACGCGGGGACGCGGGGACGCGGGGACGCGGGGACGCGGGGACGCGGGGACGCGGGGACGCGGGGACGCGGGGACGCGGG
>CAIRFY010000304.1 GCA_903877945.1 uncultured Oscillochloris sp.
GCATGTTTCAATCCAGATTGACAATTCAGCGACGAAACGATGAGGCGATGAGGCGCTCCGTATCGCCTCATCGCCTCATCGCCTCATCGCCTCGTCGCAAGACGGTAAAGCTGAATGTGCCCATTTTGAAACATGCCTAAGCTGTATTGAAGGATGTGATGTATCATAGATCAGCACGCCGATGCCTTCCGCATCTGCTACGCATGCCACCACAGCGAGAACTTTTATGAGCCAACTGAATTTGATCGGCACCACCCTCGGTCGCTTCGAGATCATCTCTGAGCTTGGCCGTGGTGGGATGGCCGTGGTCTATAAGGCCCGTCAGTCCGACCTCGACCGGATCGTGGCGATCAAGATCCTGCCGCCGGAGATGACCCACGATACCAACTACGTCGCCCGCTTCCGCCACGAGGCGCGTAGCGCGGCTCGCCTAGAGCACCCGCATATTATGCCGGTCTACGAGGTGGGCGAGATCGATGGGTTGCACTATATCGCGATGAAGTATATCCAGGGCCGCACCCTCAAGGATCTCGTGCAGGAGGACGGTGCCCTCAGCGTGCGCCGCGCCGCCGAGATCCTGTCCCAGATCGGCGATGCCCTTGACCACGCCCATCGTCAGGGGATCATCCACCGCGATATTAAGCCCTCGAATATTATGATCACCGATGAGGGCTGGGGCTATCTGACCGACTTTGGCCTCGCACGCGGCACCGATGGGGCCACGAGTGGCCTGACTATGGCCGGCACGGTGATGGGCACGCCCGAGTATATGTCGCCCGAACAGGCCCAGGGGCTCGCGAGCGTTGGCCCGCCCACCGATATTTACGCCCTCGGGGTGGTGCTCTACGAACTGCTCACCGACACCTTCCCCTTTCATGCCGAGACGCCCATGGCTATGCTGGCTGCCCGCCTGCTTCAGGCTCCGATCCCCCCGCGTGATGTTCGCGGCGACCTGCCGCCCGCTGTGGAGGACGTGGTGATGCGCTCGCTGGCCCGCAAGCCCGAGGCCCGCTTCGCCAGCGCGGCTGAGATGGTGTCCGCCCTGCGCGTCGCCGCTGGCATCGGCGCGGCCCCCCAGGCCCAGCCGCCCCTTACCCCCGTCGGCGGTGTGCCCGCCATTGGTGAGACGATGGTCGTCACCCCATCCCTGACGCCGCCCTATGTCCGTCCGCAGGTTCCCACGCCGCCCCTCCAGGCATATGTTGGCCCTACGCAAGCAGTACTCCAGCGGGGCACGCCCGCCCTGGGCTTGCCGCCGCCGCCGTCTCTGCCCGCCACACCGACCCCGCAGTTAGCGCCGGGCGCAAGGCCCAAGATCGGACTGTTCATCGGGATGGGGGTGGCTGCGCTGGTGCTGGTGATCGCCGTCGTCGGCGTCCTTGCCTTCGTTGGTCGGCCCCCAGTTGACCCCGGCCCCCCCGTCGTATCGGCACCCATCGACTCGGCCCTGACAAAGCTGCTTCAGCAAGGCGACAAGAACCTCATCGACGGCAACATTGATCGCGCCTTCGATCTGTATCAGCAGGTACTCAACACATCGCCGGATAATACGGCGGCCCTCAGCGGCGTTGCGATTATCGACAACATGCGCGCCGACTGGCAAAAGGCCGAGGAGAGCGCCAATACCTTGGTGAACGCATCTAGCAGCGTCGATACGAACAAGGCCGCCGCCCTCGGGTTGGCGCTACTGGCTGACGCGATCTCCTCGCAGGGTAGAGCCGCCGAGGCCGCAGATCCGATCAAGCAAGCCCTGAGCCTTGATAGCGGACTGGCCCTGGCACACGCGATTAACTCAAATATGATGGCGATCCAGGCGCTCAGCGCCAATGATACTGCGGGGATGGACAAGGCTCTGCGCGAGGCCGATAAGGCCGTCGATAGCCGACCCGACGAGACGCTGCCGATCCAGGCGCTGACCTACCACGCGATTGGTTTCACGTTTGCCCAAGATTACAGACTTAGCAGGAGCAAGGACAGTCTGGCTGAGGGCAAAGCGGACTATCAGAAGGCGATTGAACTTCAGCCTAATCTACCGCTCTTCCACACGAACCTCGGCTACCTGCTCAACAGCGCTGATGACTACGGCGAGGCCCGCGCCGCGTTCCAGCGGGCACTGGATCTTGATGACACGAACGAAGCGGCACACAACGGAATGGCCTGGAGCCTCGTCAACAGCGGGAAATATCCAGATGCCGAAAAGGAGTTCAGCCGCGCCATTGAACTCGCGCCCGACTACGCGAACGCTCACTACGGACTTGGTCTCACCCTAGAATATCTGAACCGCAAGGACGAGGCCCGCGCTGCGTACACAAAGGCCCTTGAGCTTGACCCTTTGTACACTGACGCTCAGACCGCGCTGGATCGGATTGGGAAATAGGCAATACAGCAGAAGTAACGCTGTGAGGCGTCCTGTCATTCTGAGCGAAGACAAGGTTTCAGGTGCCAGGTTTTAGCGTGACAGTTCGTAGTGGGCGCTTCAGCGCCTATGCGGCTAAAGCCGCCACTACGAACGTCGTAAACTGTAAAGTATCCACGAACCTTGGCGAAGCGAAGAATCCCGACCGGGATTCTTCGCTTCGCTCAGAATGACAGGACGAGTTTTGCTCTATTGCGAAAATAGAGAGGGCAGCCCGCACACATGAAACACCTTATTCTGATCGGCCCGCCAGGAGCGGGCAAAAGCACCATCTCCGATCTGCTGATCGCACGTATCCCGATGGCCGTGATCGCCACCGGCCAGCGGCTGCGCCAGGAGATCGCCGCCCACAGCATGATCGGTCGCGAGATCGGCCCGCTCATGGAGCAGGGCCACTTTGCCTCCGACACCCTGATGGCCCAACTGATGCGCGGCTGGTTCGCTGAGGTGCCTGTGGGCCAGGGCTTCCTGCTCGACGGATTCCCGCGCACGGTGCCCCAGGCTCTCGCTCTTGAAGAGATGCTCGCCGATATTCGCCGCCCCCTCGACGCCGTAGTCTCCCTGGAACTGAGCGCGGATGAGGCGGTACGGCGGCTTAGTGGGCGACGAATCTGCGTGGGCGGTGGCGAATCCTTCACGCTGCACATTGATGACGACGCTGCTGTAGCGCGCTGCCATACCCGTGGCGGTCAACTCACCCACCGCGACGACGATATCCCTGAGGTGATCCTGGAGCGCCTGCGTGTCTACGAGCACGAGACGACTCCCCTGATCGACTTTTACCGCCAGCGTGGCATTCTCACCACGATCAACGCCCACGGCCCTGCCGCCGAGGTGGCCGCCCGTGTACTCGCGGCGATCTGAGACAGCGTAATCCGGCCTAAGACCAATACCTTTCAAATAAGCCGATCCTGCATCGACCTTGCCCCTCACCCCCTGCCCCTCTCCCTCACGGGGAGAGGGGAGTATATCCCTGTCTGATACGGAATACTCCCCCTCTCCCGCTCAGGGAGAGGGGGCTGGGGGGTGAGGGCTGAGCGGCGGCGGATTCCTTATTTGAAAGGTATTGGGCCTAAGGCATGGTTCAAAATGAGCATATTCAGCTTTACAGTCTTGCGATGAGGCGATGAGGCGATGCGGCGATGAGGCGATACGGAGCCCCTCACCGCGTCATCGTTTCATCGCTGAACTGTCACGCTGGATTGAACCATCCCTTACGCCATGATGCTCGCAAGGAATCCAAGTATCAATCCGTGGAAGGGCCGGGCCGCCTCAATTTGCGGGAAGTGGCCGCAGCGGGGGAAGGTTACACGGCGCGCACCGGGAATTTCAGCGACGGCAATGGCGCTTAGCTCCACGGGAAAGATCTGATCATTCTCACCCCACGTGAGCAGCGTTGGGACGTGGATCTCACCCAGACGTGCCCGCAGCCCCGTGAATAGCATGTCTGTGGCGTCGTAGCGCTGGCTCAGGGCGGTGAGAGCGTGGCGGTTTTCCCAGCCTAGGAGCGACTCACTGGCGTGCGCGATCATTTCGTCGGTGATGAATGCCTCGGGCATGTGGAAGGCCGCATCGAGCATCACACGAGCTATGCGTGGCTGCGCCGATAGCCAGAGGATGCTCCAGCTGATCAGGGGCCACTTGCCGACCTTGCTCATCGGCGCGGCGGCGGCAAACCCGTCGCTAGACACCAGGGCGAGTGCCGCCACGCTATCTGGGTGAAGCAGGGCGGTGGCAAGGGCGTACTTACCGCCCATCGAATGACCGATGATCGTCGCTCGCTCGATCCCAAGTTGCCTCAGTGCCTCGATATAGAGTCCGGAGATCAACTCCAATGAGTAGGGTGCATCCCTGGGCTTATCGGATCGCCCGAAGCCCAAACAATCAAAGGCCAAGGCGCGATACCCTGCCTTGGCCAAGATCTTCCCCGTTGCCCGCCAAGACTCGGCTGACGTCCCGAATCCGTGGAGCAGCAGTACCGCCGGGCCGTGCCCTGCCTCTAGGTAGTGTAGTCGGTAACCCTGTACCCGCATGTACGTGCTTCGCATAATGTGTATCATCGCATGAGCTATGGGCGGCCAGCTTTTCGGCTGTGCTACAATGAATCCTGGCGTATAGTATATCCTATAGACTGTGGATCGTAGATCGTAGATTGCAGATGGCCGACCTTATCGAAGCCCTCCAAAACCTGGCCCGACAGCGCGGACGCGGGGATGCGAGCCCACTTCTGGCCCTGCGCACACTGCCAGAGCGCGAGGGCGCTCGGATCAGCCATCTGTCGATCAGCCAGCGACTGTCGCAGGCATGGATCTCTCTGACCGGCCAGCCCTTTCGTCAGCATCAGTCCCTCTCGCTCTCGTCCCTGCGTAGGGGCGACCCCTTCGCGCTGATTGGCGGCGGGTCGGCGACGCGGCAGACTCTGCACCTGCTGGCTTTCGAGTTCCTGCGCGGTGAGGCTCAGTCTACCGCCCTGCTGCTCGCCCCCGATGCGGACGGTGCCGAGATGCACCTGAGAGAACTGGAGCGGCTGACGGCGGCCCTCGACGCGCAGTTGCGTGTGGCGGCAGCTCAGGGCCCTGGCCTACGGGCCGCATTTGGCGCTCGTATCGTGGTGGCATCGCCGTCGGCCCTTCACGAACGGCTGCTGCGCCACCACGACCGAGCGTGGCATGGGTTTTGGTCCCGCCTCCAGTTGATCCTGATTGCCGACGCACACTGCTATAGCGGGATTGCCGCCGGACATTTGTCTACCCTGCTTCTCCGCGCCCAGCGCCTTGTCTCCAGTGACACGCTGCCCTTCCTCGGTGCCAGTATGGCCGAGGCTCAGGGTGCGGGAGAGATGCTGTTTGAGGTGGCGGGCCGCCCATGGCGGCTCATCCCGGTGGACGATGTGCCGCGCCCCGCCGTGGGACTGGCCCTCTGGCGCTCTGATGGCGACCGCGCCCGTGAGGCGGTTGCGCTGGCGCTGGGCATGCAGCGGGCCGGTGCGAGTACCCATATCATCTGCTTACCCCTTGAGGCACCCCTGCTACGTGCGCTCCTCGGTTCTACCACGGGGGTTAGCGCGGGGGCCAGCCCGCAGAGCGCCCAGGTGCAGATCTTGATGGGTGCGGCATGCGGCGCGGCGACGCTCCACCAGGCTGTAGATAGTGACTCGCGACTGACCATCCTCCTGCTTGGCGATGATCCGGTCGAGCGCGTGATTGCGCGCATGTGCGTCCGTGACCCCGCGCATCTGCCGCTGATCGACGACCCGCCGCCCGCGTGGGTGGCCGCGCCATCAAATGCCTATGTGGTCGCGCAGCATCTGATCTGCGCCGCCAGCGAGCGTCCGATCACCGCCACTGAAGTGAATGCCTGGCAGGTTGGCTCGATTATGTCCCGCCTAGAGACCCATCAACAGCTCGCTCTGCTCCCCGAGGTCAATCGAGCGTGGCAGCCCCTCCACGGCGGCGGCGATCCCTACGAGGGCTTCGACCTGCACGCAGCCGGCACTGCGCTGCCGATGATCCGCGATGACCAGGGGCGGAACTTGGCGGTTCTCGACCCGGCAGCCTTCGACCGCTGGGCCTTCCCCGGCGCGGCCCTGCCGCCTCTGCGCGGCGGGTACCGGGTGCTGAGCCGTGATGAGGACGATCTGAGCCTGACGATCCGCTCTATCGGCGAGGGTCGGCGCACCTTCCCGCTGCGGCGTTGCACGGTGCGGGTGCGCGACTGCCGTGAGCGCCGCGACCTGCGTGGCCGGGAGGTGGCCTGGGGTCGGGTGGTGGTAGACGAGGACGTATATGGCTACCGCGAGGTGAGTCCCGGCGGTGCCCCGGTTGATCGCGCTCTGGCCCCGGCCCTGACAACAAGCTGGAGCGCCCCGGCAGCCTGGATCGATCTGCCAACGGCTGTGGACGCCACCGGCCAACTGATTGGCTGGTCAATAGCTGCAGCCGTCGCTGTCCGCACCCTGCTTACGCTTACCGACGTAGTGCCCGCCTACGATGCCGAGGCGCAGCGGATCTACCTTGTGGACGCCCAGCCTGGTGGAAATGGCCTGGCGGCCTGGCTCTACGACCACATTGAAGAACTGTTGCCCTTGGCCTACGATATCGCCCTCGACTGTCGTGGCGACCCGCTTTTAGAGCCGCTTGCCCGCGCCGATATGGACTGGCTGCTCAGACTCCTGGGCGGCGCACTGGGGTCTGCGCCCACCCGGCTGCCGGTGGGGCAGGAGGTACGAGGTGGAGAGCCGGGGATTGGGGGGCGAACGGAACAGCCACCGCATGTGGCACCGCCGATCATCCCTGAGCCGGTGCGCGATCCGCCGCCACGCGAGTCAGGGCCGGGGCGAGACACGCCAGCCCCGTCACGTCGCAAAAAGCCCCCCGCGCCTCGTGTGGCCCCGGAGCCGCTACCGCCGCCCGCGCCGCCCGCACCGGGGCCTGTGGCCGATCCGTTGCCCGATGCCGCCGCTATGGTGGCTCGCCTGCGCCGCCTGCGTGAGCAGCGCCAGGAGGGTGCCCCTTACGCCGCATCCGCCCCACGTCGATCCTCTCGTCAGGAATCCCTGACCGAACCGCGCTTCCACACCGGCGATGTCGTCTTCTGTACGCCTTGGGGCACCGGCGAGGTGCGCTCAAGCAAGGTCGCGGATGATCGCGAACTGCTTGTCGTATTCTTCCTCGACCACGGCGATCTGATGATCGACACGGCGGTGAACGCGGTGCGCCTGATACCTGAGGAACTGTAGTCAGTCAGTCAAGGAATCTGGCAGATGCCTCTACGCACTTCTACCGCAGCCCTGCCGTCTCCTCCATACCCAGCATGAGGTTCATGCTCTGCACGGCCTGCCCCGACGCCCCCTTGATCAAGTTGTCCACACATGCCACGAGGATGTAGTGGCCTTCTTCCACCCGATGCACGCCGATGGCAATATTCATGCTGCCCACGACGTGACGTAGCTCGGGCAGTCGGCCCTGGGGAAGTAGCGTCACGAAGGGTTCGTTGGCGTACACCGCGTAGGCTCCACGCACATCGTCCTCGCTCACCGCTGGTTTCGTGTTGACATAGATGGTAGACAAGATACCGCGATAGACTGGCAGCAGGTGCGGCGAGAAGATGATATGCAGCCCGGTCTCCTGCTCCATCTCGGGCAGGTGGCGGTGCGTCCGACCAATAGTGTAGGCGCTAAAGGTCTCGTGGGCCTCGCCGAAGTGGGTCTTGAGCGAGAGCGAGCGTCCGGCGCCCGACACACCCGACTTACTATCGACGATCACTGGGCTGTCGGTGAGAAGCCCCGCCTGGGCCAGCGGGCGCAGGGGCAGGATCGCGGTGAGCGGATAGCAGCCGGTGTTGGCCACCAGATGCGCCTTGCGGATACGTTCGCGGTGTAGCTCAGGCAAGCCGTACACTGCCACACTCTGGAGTTCGGGGGCGGGGTGATCCTTCGTGCGCCAGCGCGCATAGGTATCCAAATCCTCTAGGCGGAAGGTGTCGGAAAAATCGATCACCTTCACCCCGGCGTCCATTGCCGCCTGCACTAGCGGGATGAGATCGGGCGTATTGTGAGGTAGACAGGTAAAGATCAGATCGACGTTGTGCAGATCCGCCTGCTCAACTCCCACCAAGGGCAGATCGATCAAGGTTGGGAAAATATCGCTCAGGCGTTTGCCTACCGCAGAGCGGGCGGTGGCAAAGGCGATCTCGATCTCGGGGCGGCGCACCAGCAGCTTGATCAGCTCGAAGCCGGTGTAGCCGGTTGCTCCATAGATTCCAATCCGGGCCATACTCGTACCTCCTGCGTAGATGGGTGTCAATCTCCCTATTATACGCGGGGGTAGGTGGCGGGCGGCGGGGCTGTTCACCGATCATGACGGGGCTTTTGCGTTGTGGCAGTACTTGCCTCCTTCGCCAGTTCGCGTCTGGCGCTATCACCGATCCCCGCCAGACCCTCGGGGTCGCTCGGCGTGCGGTGGCGTGGGCGGGTCGCCAGCACATCGAAGCGATCCTCGCTTGTTGTGAAGCTGCGTCGGCCCGTCCAGGGCGCGGGCGGGGCCACGATGAAGGTGGCGAGTGCCGCCGCCGCCGCCTCGTAGTTCACCCGCCAGCCGCAGTAGTCGCGCCAGGCAATCTCAATCGGCTGCTCAATCGGCACGTTGGCGACCCGCATATGCTCGACGCCCCGCACAAACGCCTCAAATGACAGATCGACCGCGTCGGTGGGGAGCGGATCTTCATTTACCGGGTGCCCGGTGATCCGCGCCAGATGGCGCAGAGCCACGTAGCCTGAGCGCAGGCACTGACGCGCCTCTGGCGGTGCCTGGCTTGGCGCGACGGCCAGATACAGCGCTGCGGCGTCCAACACGGCCTGGAGGCTCACCACCCAGGATTCGTGTGGGTCAGGTGAGCGGAAGCTCATGAGCCAGGGGTAGCTGGCGTGCGACTCGTGGATGTCAGCCGCCCAGTTCTCCCAGGCGGCGAACAGTGTGGGGAGGGTCGTCATTCCCTGGATGAGCTGGTGGCGAGCCAGGATCTCCGGCCCCCAGGCGGGCACACCCGCACGGCTGCTGAGCGCGGTCACCAGCGTCTCGCGGCGGTTGTAGGCGCTGTAGATCGTCGGCAGATAGCCGATCTCTAGCGCCACGACGATCATGCCGGTGGCGGCCGCCGTAAACTCCAGGATGGTCGCGCCCTCCTGCGGCTCATCGGCCAGACCCAGGGTGGTGAACGACGATCCTGCCAGCCGAAGGCATTCGCCGGGAGTACAGCCCACAACCGGCCAGAACATGAGGGCATAGCCGATCAAAAACATCGTCATCCAGCTCACGAGCGTGGCGAGCATAACGAATGGGCCGAGCAGAGCCAGGACGCGATCCTTCTTCACATACTCAGACTGACGATTGGCGATGAACAGGAAAGTGGTACGGACAACGCTCAATGTGGCAAAGGCAATAAACGACCGATTGAAGCGGGGAAGAATGATCGTGCCAATAATACTGCGCCAGGTACCGACCGTCAGGGTAAGACCGAGGGCGAAGCCAGTCCAGCGAACGAACAACTCCATAGATCTCCTTAGGCATGTTTCAAATCGGGCGTTTCCAGCGTGACAGTTCGTAGTATGGGCTTTAGCCCACGGAGCGGCTCTGCACGCGGCTGAAGCCGCTACTACGAGCGCCGCAAACTGTCAAGCAGGGTTGAACCATGCCTAAGGCATGTTTCAATCTAGCTTGACAATTCAGCGA
>CAIRFY010000305.1 GCA_903877945.1 uncultured Oscillochloris sp.
ATGTCTTAGGCATGTTTCAATCTAGCTTGACAGTTCAGCGATGAAACGATGACGCGGTGAGGCGTTCCGTATCGCCTCATCGCCTCATCGCCTCATCGCTGAACTGTCAAGCTGAATGTACCCATTTTGAAACATGCCTTAGTGGTAGTTTCACTGCCACGACCCAATCGTCACGTTGTGGGAGCGGCGCAGCCGTCCCCACGCCCCCACCGGAAACGGAGTACTCCTGCATGTCCTCAATCTGGCCTGGACGACCCTATCCCCTCGGCGCAAGCTGGGACGGCAAGGGTGTCAACTTCGCGATTTTCTCCGCTCACGCCACCCACGTCGAGCTTTGCCTCTTCGATAGCCCGAACGCCCTGCGTGAGTCCGTTCGCTTCACGCTGCCCGAGCGCAACGAGGATATCTGGCACGGCTACCTGCCCGGAGTTGGCCCCGGTCATCTCTATGGCTACCGCGTCTACGGCCCCTACAGCCCGCAGCAGGGCCACCGCTTCAACCCGCATAAACTGCTGATCGACCCCTACGCCCGCGCTCTGACCGGCCAGATCCAGTGGGATAAGTCGTTGTACGGCTACCGGGTCGATAGCCCCTACACCGATTTGACCATCGGTAAGCGCGATAGTGCGCCTTATATGCCCCGCTCGGTGGTCATCGACCCGAGCTTCACCTGGGGCGCTGACGCGCCGCCGAACACGCCCCTGCGCGAGAGTGTGATCTACGAACTGCATGTGAAGGGCTTCACTCAGCAGCACCCCGAGGTGCCCCCGCACCTGCGCGGTACCTACGCCGGTCTGGCCAGTCCGCCGGTGATTGCCTACCTGAAGGATCTGGGCGTCACCGCCGTTGAACTGCTTCCCATCCAGCAGTTTGTCGATGATCAGTACCTCACCGACAAAAGTCTGATCAACTACTGGGGCTACCAGACGATCAACTACTTCAGCCCCGACGCCCGCTACGCCAGCAGCAGGACGCTCGGCGAGCAGGTGAACGAGTTTAAGCAGATGGTCAAAGATCTGCACGCCGCCGGGATCGAGGTTATCCTCGATGTGGTCTACAACCATACCGGCGAGGGCAACCAGCTTGGCCCTACCCTCAGCTTCCGTGGTATCGATAACGCCTCGTACTACCGCCTGGTGCCCGAGAACAAGCGCTATTTCATGGACTACACCGGCACCGGCAATAGTCTCAACACCGTCAACCCGCGCACCCTCCAGATGATCGTCGACTCGCTGCGCTACTGGGTCAACGAGATGCATGTGGACGGATTCCGCTTCGACCTGACCCGCACCCTGGTTCGTGGCGACACCCACTCCGACCGGCCGAGCGCCTTCCTTGATATTGTCAAACAAGATCCGGTTCTCTCCCAGGTGAAGCTGATCGCCGAGCCGTGGGATGTCGGCCCCGATGGTTATTGGGTTGGCGGATTTCCCTCGCCCTGGGCTGAGTGGAACGGGAGATACCGCGATAACATCCGCTCGTTCTGGAAGAGTGCCTCGGGCCAGGTAGGCGAATTCGCCTCGCGCTTTATGGGCTCGTCCGACCTCTTCAAGCACAATGGCCGCCGTCCTAGCCACAGCATCAACTTTATCACCGCCCACGATGGCTTCACCATGCGCGACCTTGTAAGCTACAACGACAAGCATAATGACGCCAACGGCGAAAACAACCGCGACGGCGACAACCACAACAACTCGTGGAACTGCGGCGTCGAGGGGCCAACCGATGACCTTGAGATCCGCAAGCTGCGCCTGCGCCAGATCCGTAATCTGCTGGCCACCCTGCTGCTCTCGCAAGGTACGCCGATGGTGCTGGCCGGCGATGAGCGCGGGCGCACCCAGATGGGCAATAATAACGCCTACTGCCAGGATAATCCGGTCTCGTGGATCGACTGGACGCCTAGTGATGAGGCCGACGACCTGCTCAGTTTCACACGCTCGATCATCGCCTTGCGCAAGGCCCACCCCATCCTGCGCCGCCGCGACTTCTTCGCGGGTAGCCTCTCTCCTGGCGGTGCCGAGTACGATGTGGAGTGGCTCATCCCCGATGGTCAGGAGGTAGATCCGGCCCTCTGGAACAGCCCCGACCTGCGCTGCATCGGGCTGCTGATGAACGGCAAGGTGATGCGCGAACACGATGAGCATGGCCGCCCGGTGCGCGACGATGTTCTGCTGGTACTCTTTAACGCCGGTTCCGAGCCGGTGCCCTTCATCCTGCCCGATTGGCCCGACGACCCGGTCTGGGAGGTGCTGATCGACACGGCTGACCCTGGTACTCATGGTGAGCACGCACCCTCAAGCGAGATCTACGCGCTCCAGCCCCGCTCGCTCGTCCTGCTGGCTGAGCGAACTGCACGGCGATTACGTGACAAGCTGACCACGTGATAGTGATATAAGGCAAGGTTCGCAGGTACTTTACAGTTTGTCGCCGATCAGCCCTCACCCCCCAGCCCCCTCTCCCCGTGAGGGAGAGGGGCTGGGGGTGAGGGTCGCACAGAACTGTAAAGTAAAATTGCTAATTCTGAAACCATGTCTTATGACGAATGATCGTGTGGAACGAAAGCATGCACGCGCCATGATGCTGGCGCGGTCGCTGGTGTGGCTGGCCGGGGCGGCCGAGGCTCTGCTGCTGGCCCGTCTGCTGGCCCGTTTGCTGGCCGCCCGACCGGACAACCCCGCCTTCGCCACGCTGTATCTGGTGACGTGGCCTCTGGTTGCGCCGCTCGCGGCCCTCGACCGCGCCCAGCGTCAGTTTGGGGCTGTGCTTGAGATTTCTACGCTTACGGTGGCCCTCCTTCTGCCTATGATCGCGTATCTGCTCTGGATCTGGCTCGCGCCCCGTGGCTCCGGTTCGTGCCCGTAGCGTTGTATCAGACGATGCGCCCAGCGTTCGAGGAGTTCACCATGAGCCGCCTCCGTATTCTTCTCCTGCTCGTTGCTCTGCTCGCTCCGTCAGTTCGACCGGCCCAGGCCCAGACGAGCGGCTGGCGTGATACGCCGTTCACGCTCGCGAGCAGCGGCGATGGCGACCGCTATGGCGCGCTCACATACACCTGCTGGGATCCTATCAACCCCGGCCAACTGCTGGTCGCTGAGCATGGCGTCGGCGTTGTTCGCTACGACCTGCGCAGCGGGAGCCGTACCCTGCTTACCACCTCGGCAGAAACTTTCAGCTACGTGGAGTGCAGCGAGACTGGCTGGCTCTACACACTCATCGAGCAGCGTATGATCGCGTTCTCGCCCGCAGGCGGCGAGCCTGTCTCGCTCAGCCCGCCGCCAACGAACTTCGCCCACGATGGCAGCGGCATCGTCTACGGCTTGCTTGGGACAACGGTCTACGCCGGGGCGGCCGGCGCAATGAACGATATCCGCAGCACGCCCTTTGCGGACGGGGCCGATGTCGCGCTCCAGGTGAGCGGGCCAGATGCCAGGGCGCTCTACGCGCTGGTCATCCGCCGATCACCAGACAATAGCCAGATGAATCACTACGAAGTCTGGTTCTCGCCGTCCGGCGGCAACACGAATCCCAACACGGGCGGCGCGCCCTGGGAGCTGCGCTCACGCACGGAGGTCGGCGGCGCATACGGCGGCCCGTACATTCGTTTTATCCCGCTGGGCGATGCACCTGCGCCCGTCGGCACCCTGATGCTCTTCGTTGACCCCGGAGGATCTGGCTCAAGCCACGTCTCCGATGTCCTGCTCTCCAATGATGGCGGACGAACATTTCGCGTCGTCGAAAAGCGCGGTATGGACAGCCTGAGCTATAGCACCTTCTACGCCGTGCGCGACGGTGTGATGCGCTTCTCAGTCAGCACGGCACCGTATGGGCCGCGTGACTTCAGCCTTAGCCTGACCAACGACGGCGGTGCGACATGGCAGGAACTGGGCAAACCGGCGCTGCCCGCCACGCCTGAGTTGGATGGCACGCAGATCGTGGTCGCCCGCGCCGCGCCGCAGGTGGTCGCGCTGAGCGATCCGAGCGGCACCTACCTCAGCACCGACGGCGGCCAGCGCTGGGCGCGGGTCGGCGACCAGCGTGGGGCGCTCCAGTTTAGCCCCTACCTGCCGCTCCAACTGCTGGGGCGCAACGGTCTGACCCTCAGCGTCAGGGCATGAGCAAAGTCAGATCCGGCCCCCTCACCCCCTGCCCCTCTCCCTCACGGGGAGAGGGGAGATTCCGCATCAGGACGTATCCGACTCCCCCTCTCCCGTTCAGGGAGAGGGGGCTGGGGGGTGAGGGTTGTCCGGCGGCAGACGCCTTTCTGAGACTTTGTCGTTCAAGGAGGATTCCCATGTTCCATCGTCTGGCGCTGTTCGGACTGGTTGGGTGTGTCCTGATGAGCGGCCTCCTGGCACCGGCACACGCGGCGCAGACACGCACCGCAGCGGCAGTGGAGCTGCCGGTTCTGAAGTGGCAGTACGGTGGCTGTGCCGCGCCGCCGCACTACTGTGATACGGGCTGGTACGCCTCGCCCGCCGTCGCTGACCTGGACAACGACGGAAAGCCCGAGGTGATCTGGGGAAACTACGAGTTGTTCGCCCTCAACGGTGAGGATGGCAGCACCCAGTGGAGCGCCAAGAACGGCGCTCGGATCTGGCCCGCCATTGCGGTGGCTGACATAGACGGGAATGGCTCTCTTGAGGTAGTCGTCGGGCGGGGCGGCGACCAGGTCACCGCCTACGCGGCGACCGGCGCGGCCCTCTGGACGAGGAACCCCTTTGGCGGCGGTGAGGTGCGTACCCTGGCGCTGTCCGACCTGGAGGGCGACGGACGGTACGAGGTTGTCGTTGGCCGGGCCAGCGGCGGTGACACCAAGCAGGTGAGTGTCTACGAGCCGGATGGCAGCCTGCGCCCTGGCTGGCCCGCCCGTCACGACAATGAGGCGGGCTACGGCTGGGGCATGTACAACGAGAACATCGCTATCGCCGATATGAACGGCGACGGCAAGCAGGAGATCTTCGCCCCCACCGACACCCACTACATTACCGGACTCGCCCCCGACGGCAGTCAGCTCCCGGTCAACCCGATCTATGGCGCGGGCAAAGTCTGGAGCCAGGTGGGCGTCCACGTCGATCACGCCGTTGACCTGCGCGGCTACGCCAATTGTGGCACCGAGCACCGGCCAAACTTTGCTAACGTCGCCCCGGTGATCGCCGATATGGATGGCGACGGCACCCTGGAACTGGTCGTCCCCGGCGATGTGTATAACTGTGCTATTGGCGACCCCGCCGGTGACATGTACTACCTGCCGTGGATCTTCAAGGTTGACCGTACCCGCTGGAGTGGTAGCGGCTTCGACTGGACGGTGCTGCCCACGCCAGTCCCTAACAGTGGTGCGCTCTCGCAAGATTACAGCGTGATCGAGAACGCGGTGATGAACGCGGTGGCTGCCGACCTGGACGGTGACGGCACACGTGAAATTCTCTACCCCGCGTATGATGGACGACTGCACGCCTTCTGGCTCGACAAGACCGAGCATGGCGCGTGGCCGTTCAAGGTACCAGGGAGCGGTATTCGCTTCGCCTCCGAACCCGTGGTGGCCGACCTCAACAACGACGGGCAGGCCGAGGTGATTTTCACCTCGTGGCCCGAGGTCGCCAGCGGGAAGGTCGGACAGGTGATCATCCTCAACAGCCAGGGGCAGCAGATTTACGCCATCGATCTGCCGACGCCGGGTTCCGGCGGTACCTGGAACGGCGGGTTGGGCGCGCCGACCATCGCCAACATCGACGCCGACCCCGACCTTGAATTGGTGATCGGCACCAGCCACAGCGGGGCCGTGGCCTACGATCTACCCGGCAGCGCCAACGCACGCGTGCTTTGGGGCACCGGGCGCGGCAGCCAGTTACGCAGCGGACTGGCCCCGCCCGCGCTGCCCACGCTGACGATCAGCAGTGCGGTGCCAGCACAGGCAATCGCGGCGGGCGGCAGCGCCAGTTACGTGATCAGCCTCGGCGGCATCAATGCGCCGATCAGCCTCTCGGCGGGGGCGATCAGCGGCCCCGCCCCCCTGCCCACACTCTCGCTCACACCAGACAGCCTGAGCGGGCCGGGCCAGGTAACGCTGAGCCTGACCGATCAGCACACGGCAGGCTCGCTCATCCCCGGCGCGGCCTATCAGGTGACACTGACCGCGACGAGCGGCAGCAATACACGCACGCTCACCGTACACATGATCGTCGGCGGCGTCAGCACCTACCTGCCCCTGGTGCGGCGGTGAACCCTCACCCCCAGCCCCTCTCCCTCACGGGGAGAGGGAAGATTCCGCACCAGGACGCATCCGACTTCCCCTCTCCCGCTCAGGGAGAGGGGGCTGGGGGGTGAGGGCCGTCCGGCGGTAGAATCCTTAAAAGTATTGGGTTTAGGGGCTGGGGGAGAGGGCTGTCCGGCAGTGGATTCCCAAAATAGTGCCCTCAACCGCCTGGGGCATCCATACTCTCGCTGGGCGGCGATAGCATGGTTTTGATCGTCGCAAGCAGGGTGCGCAGGCTGACCGGCTTTGCCAGGTAGGCGTTCACCCCCGCCGCCAGGCTGCGTTCGCGGTCGCCCGGCATTGCCAGCGCGGTCAGCGCGATGATCGGCGGTGCCGCGAACGCTGGCAGCGCCCGCAACTGCCGGGTTGCCGCCAGCCCGTCCATCACCGGCATCTGGATGTCCATCACGATGAGATCCGGCCGCGTCTCGATAGCCTGCATGATCGCCTCCTCGCCGGTGCGCGCCACCACCACCTCGTAGCCATGCGCCGAGAGGTACTCGCTGATCGCGCTGATCGTCGTCTCGTTATCCTCGGCCAGCAGGATGACCGCATTCTGGGTTGTCCGCTCGTGCGGGTCGGACGCCGGCTCGATCCTGGTCGGCGGCGGCGGTGGCGCTACTGGCGGGTGCCAGGGCAGGGTTAGCGTCACAACGCTGCCTTGCCCTGGCCCCGCGCTCTCGATCCGGACGTTGCCGCTCATCAGGTTCGCTAAGCGGCGCACGAGGGACAGCCCAAGACCCGTGCCTTCATGCTGGCGGGTCAGGCTATTGTCGATCTGCATGAACGGCTGGAACAGCCGCCCCAGATCCTCCGCCGCGATACCAATGCCGGTATCCTCGACCACAAATATGATCTGCTCCCGCTCCGCGTTGATGGCCACCTCTAGCCGCACCTGCCCGCCCGCCGGCGTAAACTTGACCGCGTTGCCCAGCAGGTTCACCAGCATCTGCTTGAGTCGCCGCGCATCAGTGTCCATCACCGAGGTGGTATTCTGACAAACGAAGCTGACCTGAACATGCTTGCGGATCGCGATCTCGCGGACGAACAGCAGGCTCGACTCGCAGATCACCGCGACGGGGTGCGTCTCTATTGTGATATCCAGGTGGCCAGACTCCACCTTCGCGAGATCAAGGATGTCGTTGATCAGGGCGAGCAGGTGCTGCCCGCTCGTCTCGATGTGCTTCACCTGCCGAAGCTGACGCTCATTCAACGAGCCGGCAATCTGCTCGATCAGCAGATCGGCGAAGGAGAGGATGCCATTCAGCGGCGTGCGCAACTCGTGGCTCATGGTGGCCAGGAACTCGTCCTTGTACCGAAGCGCACGGCTTAGCTCGGTGTTGATGTGGCTGAGCGCCTCGGCGTGGGCCTGCGCAGCCAGGTCGGCGTGCTTGCGCTGGGTGATGTCCTGAGCAGTAACAACGCCTAGCAAAAGATTGCCCTGTGCGTCGTACACCGGGGTGCCGTTAAAGGTGATCCAGCGCCCCGACTCCTGTATATACAACTCGTAACCTACGAACTGCTCGCTACGCATCACCCGTCTGTGCGCCCATGCATCCAATCCAATGACGTGGCCGGATGCGTCAACAGGAGTCACATACTGTAGCAGATCCGCCGTTATCGTCACGGTGCGACCCTGATCGCTGTCCAGGCAGGCGATCTGCTGGGCAGCCGGGTTCATCCGCACAATCGTCCCGTCTGGATGGAACGCGATAACCCCCTCGTGCATCGTCCGTACGATTGCATCGAGCTGCTGGCGCTCATACTCCAGGTCGTCCTCAACCTGCTTGCGTGCGGTGATGTCGCGGACGATGCCCTCGATTGCGAGCGAGTCACGAGCCTCGTCCGCCACCACCCAGCTATTGACCTCGGTCCATCTGATGCTGCCGTCCTGCTGCTGCCAGCGCAGGGTGAGCGGCTGCGGGATGAGCGCGAGG
>CAIRFY010000306.1 GCA_903877945.1 uncultured Oscillochloris sp.
CGCCGTCACTGTGCGTACACCCTTCGACCGCGTCAGTCCGAACCTGGCCAAGCTCTTCTTCGAGCAAGTTGGCCTGCCCGGTACGGCCCGTCGGTTGGCCCGCCATCTCAGCCCCGCAGTTGTTTTGGTGCCCTACTTCGCCCCGCCCCTGCGCTCAGCGGTGCCAGTGGTTACGACGGTGGGCGACATCATCCCGCTGCTGCTGCCCGAGTATCGTGGCGGCCCCCACGTGCGCGCCTACATGCGCCTGGTGCGTCAGGCGGTGCGCGGCAGCGCCCACGTACTCACCTTCTCCAGCGCCAGCCGCGCCGATATTATCGCGAAGCTCGGCCTCCCGCCCGACCTCATCACCTCGGTGCTGCTCGCCGCTGGTGACCAGTACAGCCTTGGTGATCCGAACGCGGCCAAGGAGATCGTCGCCCAACGCTACGGCATCACCGGCCCCTTCATCTACTACGTGGGCGGCCTTGATGCGCGCAAAAATATTTCGGTGCTGCTGCGCGCCTTCGCGCTGCTGCGCTCACGCGGCGTCAGTGCCCACCTCGTCATCGCTGGCCGGGCGCTCGGGCGCGACCGGCGGCTCTTCCCCGACCTCGATGCGCTGATCGCCGACCTGGAGCTTGTCTCTGCGGTGCGCCGCATCGACGTATCCGCTGAGGATGGCCCCCTGCTCTACCGGGCCAGCACCGTCTTTGCCTTCCCCTCGCGCTACGAGGGCTTCGGCCTGCCGCCCCTGGAGGCTATGGCCTGCGGTGCCCCGGTGGTCGTCAGCGACGCCAGTAGCCTGCCCGAGGTGGTGGGCGCAGCCGCCCTGCGCGTGCCCCCCGACGATGTCCTCGGCTGGGCCGCCGCCCTTGGCCGCGTCCTCGCCGACGCCCGCCTGCGCGCCGACCTGCGCGCCCAGGGTCTCGCCCGTGCCGCCGATTTCTCCTACCGCCGCGTTGCGGAAGAGACTTTGGCGGTGCTGGAAAAAACAAGTATATAAATGGGTACATATGCCAGCGAATCTGGCATATGTACCCATTTATAAGATCAAGTGGGGCCGCAGAGGCTGCCTACGTGATGGGCACCGGCACCATCCCCGTAGGCTCCTGGCCCTTCAGCGAGGCCATGATCAGGTCACGGTTCATCCGTGCGATCACATCCAGGCTGATCTGCTTCGGGCAGACCGCCGAACACTCGCCGATGTTCGTGCAACTGCCGAAGCCCTCGGCGTCCATCTGCGAAACCATGTTGATCGCCCGCTGCGTGCGCTCGGCCTGGCCCTGCGGCAGGTAGCCCAGGTGCGCGATCTTCGCACCGGCGAACAGCATCGCCGAGGCGTTCGGGCAGGCCGCCACGCACGCCCCGCAGCCGATACAGGCCGCCGCGTCCATCGACAGTTCGGCCATGTCCTTGGGCACCTGCACCGCGTTCGCATCCGGGGCCGAGCCGGTCGAGGCGCTGATAAACCCGCCCGACTGGATGATCCGGTCGAAGGCGCTGCGGTCTGTCGCGAGATCCTTGATGATCGGGAACGACTTGGCTCGCCAGGGCTCAATCGTGACCGTGTCGCCGTCCTTGAAGCTGCGCATATGCAGTTGGCAGGCGGTCACGCCGCGCACCGGCCCGTGGGACACGCCGTTGATCATCAGCGAACACATCCCGCAGATGCCCTCGCGGCAGTCGTGGTCAAACGCAATCGGGTCCTCATCGCGCAGGATCAGATCCTCGTTCACCACGTCGAGCATCTCCAGGAACGACATGTCTGGGCTTACATGGGGGGCCTGGTAGGTCTTAAACGCCCCTGGCGCGCCCCCGTTCTTCTGCCGCCAGACAATAAGGGTCAGTTTCATGTCGCTATCGCTCCCAATTTTAGATTTTGGATTTTGGATTTTAGATTGCTCCGCAATCTAAAATCCAAAATCCAAAATCTAAAATCCAAAATCACTTATAGCTCCGCTGGCTCGGGTGGACGTACTCAAACTCC
>CAIRFY010000307.1 GCA_903877945.1 uncultured Oscillochloris sp.
CAGCGGATCTAATCGACAACGTGATTGCCCCACACCGCTGAACGCGGTGTGGTGGCGAACACCTACCAGGGAGTGAGGCCGCACAAGCCTCATTCCTCCCACCCGTAAACGGGCGGGTTTCCTGAGGCTACTTCTATGAACCCTGATCCTGTCCAGCGCGACGCCTACACCGGCGAGACGGTGGCGGTACGTTCACCACTTCGTCCACGCCCCGGTACGCTGTGGCGACGGGTGCGCCTGGGACTGGGCCTGGCCCTGGTGGCGGTCGTGCTGGGCGCAGGCATCCTCTACTGGCAGGTTCACCGGCTGGCGGCGGCGATCACGGTGTCTGAGGTGCGGGCCAACCCGCCCCTGGCTACGCCGCTGGTGGGGGCCAACCTGCTGCTGATCGGCGTGGATGCGCGACCGGATCACCCCGAGGAGGGCGTGCGCAGCGACACCCTGATCCTGGTTCGGCTCGACGCGGTTGGGCGCTGGGTGAGCCTGCTCTCTATCCCGCGTGACTCGCAGGTGGATCTGCCTGACGTGGGCACCACCAAGATCAATGTGGCCTACGGCCAGGGCTACGCCTACGCCGAGGAACTCTACGGGAAAGGTACCAGCCCCGCGCAGGGCGGCATGGCCCTGGCCGCCCAGACCGTCGAGCAGTTGCTCGACCTGCACCGACGCGGCATGCGCGTGGACTACACGGCCCAGGTGAACTTCGATGGTTTTGCGGGGGTGATCGACGCTCTCGGTGGGATTACGCTGGATGTGCCTGCGCCGATGGTGGACGAGGAGTACCCTACGCCTGACTTTGGCACAATGCGGGTGGAGTTCGCGGCTGGCCCGCAGCGTATGGACGGTGCCCGCGCCCTGATCTATGCGCGCACTCGCCACGCCGACAGCGATTTCGGGCGGGCCGAGCGGCAGCAGCAGGTACTGCGGGCCATCCTGCACGAGTTCCAGACGCGGAACTGGCCGAGCCGGGTGGGCGCCGTGCCCGCCCTGCTCGGGTCGGTGGCTGGCACAGACGGGGCCGCGCCGCCGGTACTCACGACGATGCCGATTGACCGGATCGATGTGCTGCTTGGCCTGGTGAGCCTGGCGGGTGGACTTGACCCCGAGGCGATTGGGCAGTTACGGATCACCCCGGATGTGGTAGGCATGACCGAGGACGGCTCGAACTTGATCTGGAACCCCAACGACATCCAGACCCTGCTTGACGCCTTTATGGCCCCGCCGAGCGAGGCCAGCGAGAAGGCAACGGTGCAGGTCTTCAACGCCACGGGCGAGTCCGGCCTGGCCCGCACGGTGAGTCTGGAGTTGGAGGCGGCTGGTTTCCGCATCCTGGTGCCCGACAACGCACCGGTTGGCGACTACCCGCGCACCACGGTCTATGATCTGGCCGGGAAACCTGCGACCAGCCGCCGTCTGGCCAAGACCCTGAAGGCGGATCTGGTGCGCGGGGCAGCGCCGGGACTACAGAGCCAGGCCGATGTGGTTGTGATCCTCGGGGCGGACGCCGGGAAGTAGGTTGGCGTTCTGGTGTGCAAAGGCCGCCTACGCGGCCTTTGCACACCAGAACCCGCTCGTTTACGGGCCGAGCGCGTCCTACTCGCCGCTGATCACGACGTAGAGTCGGCCATGGGCGACGCCCTTGTCGTCAATGCCGGGGGTACCGGCGGCGGTGATTGCCTTAAAGGGCTTGAGCCGATCTGCCACCGTTGGGTCGCTGAGCGCGCCCTGAGCGTGGGCGAGGGTGAGAATGTCTGGCAGATTGACATACATCAGGCCACCGTTTGGCGCAGGTACAGCCTTGAGACCGGCCTGGTACACCGTGCTGCCGCTCAGGGGAGACTTAGGGCTAGGGATTGCGGCCAGGGTCTTCGGGCCAACTCCAATTACCAGATCGTCACCGACAAAGGTATAGCCCACGGCAACCTGCTGCATGGGGCCGAAGACCTGCCATGCCACGCCGCCGATTTGCTCCTCGCGCAGAGCGAACATGCCGCCGCCGGCCTTATCGATGGCAGCCGCGATCCGCTTCATGCCTTCCTGGGCGGCAGCTTTGTCATTCGGCTTGAGCGCGAAGTAGCCAGTCACCGGCGAGGCAGAGCCAAGAATCTCCTCACCCGGCGTCAGCACAATTGTGGCCTCGCCCTGGAGCCAGTTCAGCAGATCGCGGTTCAGGTCAATGCCGAACTCCTGCTCCATCGCGGCAACCTGGGTCTTGGCATCGGGCGTGCTGTCGATGGCTTCGCGGATCTGTGTACCCAGGCTGGCCGGTAGGCGGAAGCTCAGGGCGGTCAGGGCATTACTGCCGATCCGGCTCACCCGCTCGGCGCTCACCGGGTCAGACAACTCCTTGATCTGATCAAGGCTGGCCTGGCTCAGCTTGGTGCGATCAACCTGGGCAAGAGCGTCGAAGGCGACACCATCAGCGAGGACACTGATCGAGAGGCCGATGCCCTGGAGGGCCGCTGCGCTCGTGAGTTGCTCACGGAGCCGGTCGGCGGTAGCACCCTTGATTTGGCCGACAATCTTATCGCTGTTGGCACTCACGGCGCTGGCGAGGGGCGCGCCGTCGATGAAGATGAAACCCAAGTGACCGGCGGGAAGGGCAGCGAGTACCTGCTGGAAGCGCGTGTTGGCGGCCAGAGTCTCCTTGCCGTTGGGGTCGCGGGCCGCAGCGGCGGCGATCAGGTCGGCGCTGGTGGCGAACATCACACTACCACGCACAATGCCGAACGCCACGATTGGACTGGGATCGCCGCCCTGCTGGGCGTAGATCGTCGTGCCCTGGGCCTGGCTGCTGGTGAACTTCTGGCCCTTGCCCTCACGGTGCGTGCGCTGCTTGTCGAGGAATGCCTGAGCGGCCTTCTCATCACGCGAGGTGATGACCAGAGTCACCAGGGCCTTTTCTACCTGGGTTGTGTCGCCGGAGACACTCGCGCTGCTCAGGTCAAACAGCGTGTTGAAGGGTAGGCCGCCCACGGCTACGGCCATCTCCGTACCGATCCAGGGGGCAATGTCGGCCTTAAAGTCAACTCCCAAGAGATCCGTAAGCTGGGTGGTCGTGGTGATGTTATTCTGATAGTCAATCGTCTCGGGGAACGCCTTGCGTAGTCGGTCGATGTTTGGCAGGTCGCTCAGGTTCGGCGTGATCGCGGCGTAGATCTGCGTGTCGCCTGCGAGCAGTTGGGGGATGCTGTTCGGGCGACTGCCAAGCAACGTCCATGCCAAAATTGCCACACCAACCGCGATGACGACCAGAGCGGCCGCCCCGCCGCCGATCAGCAGCATGGTGCGGCGACCCCCGCCTTGAACTGGTGTGTCGGACGGGAACTGGCTTGTGGGTGGTAGTTGCATCTTCGATCTCCTTCTTGCGTGATTGGATGCCTTGCGCACCCTCCTATTATACGATCTCGGATGTAAATTGGTAGGGGCAAAGGAGTGTGATATGCGCCTTCGGCGCACATTACACTCTTTCATCCCCTACTTGACAATATCGGGCGACTTTGTTACTATCGTTTGGCACATAGATAACCTAGCGCGCAGTTCATCCAGAGCGACAGAGGAACCGGCCCGACGATGCCGCGCCAACATACCTACGTCCTCATCGCACACCGGTGGGGGCGTTTTTTGCGCCCTCGATAGACATATAAAGGAGCAGCCCGATGTCCGACGTGCAGTTTACCGGCTTTGAGACACTCGCCCTCCACGGCGGCCAGGTTCCCGATCCGACCACCGGCGCCCGTGCGGTGCCGATCTACGCGACGACATCGTACCAGTTCAAGGACACCGAGCACGCGGCACGGCTCTTCGGCCTTCAGGAGTTCGGGAATATCTACACCCGGATCATGAACCCGACCACGGATGTCTTCGAGCAGCGTATCGCGGCCCTAGAGGGCGGCGTGGCGGCCCTGGGGGTTGCCTCGGGTCAGGCCGCCGAGACTCTGTCGATCCTGAATATCGCTGGCACCGGCGATAACATCGTGGCCTCCACCGACCTCTACGGCGGCACGTATAATCTGTTCCGCCACACCCTGCCCAAGCTCGGCATCACCACGCGCTTTGTGGACGCCCGCGATTACGACGGCTTTGCGGCCGCGATTGACGGCAACACCAAGGCGTTCTTTCTTGAACTGGTGGGCAACCCGCGCCTTGATATTCTCGACCTAGAGCGCATCGCGGCCATCGCCCACGCACAGGGCGTGCCGGTGATTGTCGATGCCACCACGGTGACGCCTTACCTCTGGCAGCCGCTCAAGTACGGCGCAGATATTGTCGTTCACTCGGCCACCAAGTATATTGGCGGCCACGGCACCAGCATCGGCGGCGTGGTGGTAGACGGCGGCACCTTCGACTGGACGCAGGGCCGCTTCCCTGGCCTCACCGAGCCTGATGAGTCATATCACGGGCTTGTGTACACCCAGGCGTTCGGCAACCTGGCCTTCATCCTCAAGCTGCGCGTACAGGGTCTGCGCGACATCGGTGCCGCCCTGAGTCCTTTCAACTCGTTCCTGTTCCTCCAGGGCCTTGAGACGCTGCCCCTGCGTATGGAGCGCCACAGCAGCAACGCCCTGGCCGTGGCCACCTACCTCAGCGCGCACAGCAAGGTGGCCTGGGTGAACTACCCCGGTCTGCCCAGCCACCCCAGCTACGAACTGGCCAAGAAGTATCTGCCCAAAGGCCAGAGCGGCATCCTCGGCTTTGGGGTCACGGGTGGCCGTGATGCCGGAAAGACCTTCATCAACAGCCTGAAGCTCTTCTCGCACCTGGCCAACATTGGTGACGCCAAGAGCCTCGCCATCCACCCGGCATCCACGACGCACAGCCAGCTTACCCCCGAGGAGCAGAGGCTCACCGGCGTCACCGATGATTACATCCGCCTCTCGATCGGCATCGAGACGATTAGTGATATTATTGCTGACTTAGAGCAGGCGTTAGGGCGCGTGTAGGATGAAGATCCAATGCAAAATGCAAAATGCAAAAGTTAGA
>CAIRFY010000308.1 GCA_903877945.1 uncultured Oscillochloris sp.
CCGTAGAGCGTCCACTCGCTCAGCACCTTCTCGTCATACACGCTGAACCCGCCGACGCCGCTCTCGGCTAGGTAGCGTTGCTTGGCCAGGGCCAGGGCCGTGCCAATGCTCGGCGTGCCCGGTCGCCCGATCTGGGTGGTGAAGGCCAGGGCCAGCCGCTCGCTGTACCCCGCCACCGTATCGTCGCCGTAGCCATAGCCGGTGTTGCCGATCAGGTTGCCGCCGTTCTTCAGCACCGCGCTGGCGAAGTCGGGCTGGAAGGCCGCCGTGGTGAATGCCTCGTTGGTGGCGCTTAGCCCGGAGTGGCACCCGACCGAGTAGATCAGACTCGGGCCGCCGTCGCGTAGGAAGTAGGCGTCGGCGGGGGTGGCGGGGGCGGCGGCCTGGAGCCCAGCGACATCAAAACTGCCCGCGCCCGCCGCTGCGTAGTTGGCCGGAATGGCGGTGTTGTGGCTGAAGTGGCTGTTGAGCAGCATCAGGTGGTAGGGCGTGTGCGGCCCCTGGTAGGCCGTCTGGTTGGCCAGGGCCGCGTACTGCCCGCCGAACCAGGCGGAGGCGAAATTGGCCGCGCTCCAGGTGTCGCTGATCAGACTCGTCACCGTGATCCCCGTACTCCGCAGCAAGCCCGCCGCCGTGGTGGAGGAGTCGCTGAGGAAGTCGTAGCCGGTGACCAGGGCGGTGCCGCCGCTGCCTGCCTGAATGGTGGTGCGTGTCGCCGTCGGCTGGCTGAGGTAGGCGTCCAGGTAGGCGACGATCTCCTCGGGACGCTCGACCAGCCGCCCGATGCCGAGGTCAGGCACGTAGAGCTGTCGCCCGTGCCAGGGCGTCGGTACGCGGTCGGCGTAGAAGTTGTCGGTCTTCAGGCCCCGGAAGAAGAGGCTGCCGCCCATCGCGCTGTCAGATCGCAGCCCGGCCCCGTCGGCGGCGAGATCACCGACGTAGGTGCGCTCGTTACCCATCGTCGTCTCGTCAATGGTGCGGTAGAAGGGGATCACCTCGTCCGCGCCGACGATGACCAGGTTACGGACATTGGGCGCACGGGTGCGGATGGCCGCCTCAATGGCGCGGCTGATCTGGCGGGCGATGGCGTTGGCGAGGATGGGCTGGTCGGGGCGGGCATCCCACTGAGTATAGAGGGCGGTCAGGCGCGTCGCCGCCGCCGGGTCAAGATCCGTCGCCAGGTTGAGGGTCATGCCGAGGCTATCGGTGAGGATCTGGCCGGTGGGGCCGAGCAGCGTGGCCAACTGGTCGAGGGCGGCGGTACTGCCGGGGTAGCGCGCCGCGAGGCGGGCCGGGTGGTAGACGAAGAGGGTCTGCACGTCGGTCTGCGGCGTGGTGGCGAGGGCCACGTCACCGGCGTCCATGCTGGCGGCGACCATGGGCGCAGGGCTGACGCCAAGGGTGAGGTGGTAGGGCGCACCCGCCGCGCCTGCGCCGCTGAGGACGAGGAGGTAGACGGAGCCACCACGGGGGAGAAACGCGCCGACGGCCTCGTCGGCGGTGCCGGGGCTGGAGGCGATGGCGCGGATACGCCCGATGGCGCGGATGCGCCCGATGGCGCGGATACGCCCAATGGCCCGGATACGGCCAATCGTCGCCAGGCTGCCGGAGTCGTCAATGGTGGAGGTATCGTCAACGCTGGCGAGACTGACGCCATCGCTGATCACCGCTGTCGGATCCAGGCTCTCAATCAGGCCGAGGTCGTAGTCGGTGGTCAGGCCGCTGAGGGTGGCGGTGATGGTGGCCCCCGGCGGCAGCGTGAGCGCATAGATGTCCACGTCCTCACTGGTACTGAGGGTGCCGGTATAGCGGGCCTGGTTGGCGCTGAGTTGAACGCGCTGGGCCTGGGTGATCAGGTTGTTGGGTTCCTGCTCCGTGAGCAGGGTGGGCCGGGTGGATGGCCCCGCGACGAGGGCGACATCGCCGGGGGAATAGACCGGGTTCAGGCTCACGCCCGCCGGGGTGAGGATGGTAGCGAAGGAGCCGACGAGGCTGTTGGCGGTGAGGAACGAGAACGTATCACTGAGGACGGGGGTGTAGGTACCGACGAGATTAGGGAAGAGACTGCCATCGAGGGTGGCGACACCGACGACATTGAGCTGATCGTGACTAGAGCCGGGAATGGTACCGGCGAGGTCAATGCTGAGGGCGGCGGCGGGCCGTTGGGTGTAATCGCCGTTAATAATGAGGATGTCGGGGGATGAGCCAGCGGGATCGACGGTGCCGCTACGGTTAAGGACGGTACCACTGACCGTACCAGGGCC
>CAIRFY010000309.1 GCA_903877945.1 uncultured Oscillochloris sp.
GACTTTTGCGGTATTGCCTTTTTACATATAGCAATCCTAAACTGGTTATGAAAAGGAGTCGAGCCTTTAGGCGGCCTTATCCGGCTAAAGCCTTGACTCCACACAACAACCCCAAGAGGATTGCTATAAGCGGACTCAGCGCCGACCTTGCCCCCTCACCCCCTGCCCCTCTCCCGCTCAGGGAGAGGGGGCTGGGGGGTGAGGGCCGTCCGGCGCAGCCTCGCTATCTGACAATGAGCCCCAGAACCGTGAGGATCAGACCAAGGACGCCCGCCCCGATGGCGGCATAGTTCATGTAACGCGCCCAGGCGGCGGCTGAATCAGCCAACTCGCGCTCACTCCGGCGGCTCACCATAAAACGATGGTTCGCATCGGTAGGGTGACGGGTGATTGCCGGGATGCCCTTGTGATCCACGACGCAGCCCAGGATGTACACCGACGTACCGGGAGCCAAGCTCTGCTCAACATGGCGCAGGCCAAGCGGGTGAGTGAGGCCCGACCAGGGCTGCTGCACGGTATCGAAACGATTGCCGCTCTCGGCGAGATCGAGTTCGGCACCCTCGGGCAGCACCAGCGTGCGCCCGGTGGCGTCGCGCACATAGAAATTCACCCGCCGTTCCTCACTCTTCAGTTGCTCACTGCGCCGCTCCACCGTCGTCTCCTGCTTACCCGCATCGTTCGTCTTTGTCACCCGCTCCTCGTACTCACGTGTCTGAGTGTAGGAGTAGGCCACGCAGGGGTTCTTGGAGATCGGGGCGGTCAGCGGAGTAGAACACTCGATGCTGCCTGCAACTTCACAGGGCTGGGCCAGGGCGTCTGCGCCGATACTGTCCGCAACCTTCTTGTAGACCTCGCCCAAAAGTTGGGCCGTGTAGGTGTCGGTCGCGTTCATCTCGGCGAGGGAGTTGGCATTTGAGCGGGCGACGAAGAAACAGATCACGGCGACAACAAGGAAGATGATACCAGCGATGATCATAGTATGCTCCACCTTCTATAGCAGGATGTGGGACAGGTAGGCTACGCCGATGAGCGATGTGTGACGGGTGTTCATCGTTCGTCAGTATAGCAGACCTTAAGGTACCGACATAGAGCAGTCCTATTTCCGCTTATTGCGCACTGTACCCGGTTCAGGTACAATAGCCGTAGTGAGATGTAGTTAAGAGTGCGACCTTCAGGGAGGGTTGTAGCCGTATGCCGACCTACGTGTACGCGTGCAAAAGCTGTGGCAAGCAGTTCGAGAAGTTCCAGAGTTTCAAAGATGACCCGCTAACGGTCTGCCCTTGCGGACAGGAGGGTCAAGTTCGCCGGGTGATCCAGCCTGCTGGCATCGTTTTCAAGGGTTCCGGCTGGTATATCAACGATAGTCGCGGCAGCAGCAGCACTGCCGTCGCCCCCGAAACCGCCAAGGTCGAGACGACAGAGAAGACTGAGAAGACCGACATAACCGAGAAGGCCAGCCCGGTTGAGAAGGTTAGCACGGTCGAGAAGGCCAGCCCAGTCGAGAAGAGCGTTACCAGTGCCCCTGCCTCGTCTAGCCCTGCTGAATAGTCTTTCCCTTGCGCTGATGAGGGTGCGCGGCCATCGTCGGCCCGCCCCCGCCTCTTGCATCGGGTGTATCTGTAGCTAGGGGCGCTGTGCGACACAGCGCCCCTAGCTTCGTGTGCCACCCCAACCGACCGTCCCTCTGTGACGAATCAGCAGGAGGCTCTCTCTCATGTCTTTCTCTCGTGCGATACACACGCTGTGCGACGATGTGCGCGCCATTTTTCGGAACGATCCGGCGGCCCACAACCTGGCCGAGGTGCTGATCTACCCTGGGCTGCACGCCATCGTGCTGTATCGGCTGTCCCACGCCATCTGGAAGCGCCGTGTGCCCTTTCTGCCTCGCTTCATCTCGCAGATCGCCCGCTTCTGGACCGGCATTGAGATCCACCCCGGTGCCACCATCGGCAGGGGCTTTTTCATCGACCACGGTATGGGCGTTGTGATCGGCGAGACGGCTGAGATCGGTGATCGAGTCATGCTCTATCAGGGTGTCACCCTCGGCGGCACGGGCAAGCAGTCTGGCAAGCGCCATCCCACCTTGCACGACGATGTGGTGATCGGTGTGGGGGCCAGCGTCCTCGGTGCTATCATTATCGGCAAGGGCGCCCGCGTCGGAGGCGGGGCCGTGGTGCTGAAGAACGTGCCGCCCCACACCACCGCCATTGGCGTGCCCGCCCGCATCGTCGCCACCCGCGACCCGGCCACCGGCATCGCCCAGCGCGTCGAGGATCTGCCCGACCCCGAGGCCGAGATGCTGCGCGGTCTGCGCGCCAAGGTACTGGAGCTTGAGGATCGCCTTACCGATCTTGAGAATGCTACCTCAACCCACCACGGCGAACACCACCTGACGTATGACGCCCTGCCGGATAGCCTCTGGCGCACCCTTGACGATAACGGCCAGTATGAGGAGTATAATCTCGGTGCCGGGATTTGATGATGCAAAATGCAAAATGCAAGATGCAAGATGCAAAATGCAGAACCGGCAAGGCGTACCCGCGTGTTCATTTTGCATTTTGAATTTTGCATTTTGAATTGAAAACATGACTATCCAACTCTATAATTCTCTGACCCGCCGGGTTGAGCCGCTGGAGACGATTGAGCCGAACGTGGTACGCATGTACGTCTGCGGCGTCACGGTCTACGACGACGCGCACATCGGCCACGCTATGTCGGCGATTGTCTTCGATGTCATCCGTCGCTACCTGGAGTTTCGCGGCTACGTGGTGCGCCACATCGTCAATTTCACCGATGTGGACGACAAGATCATCGCCCGCGCTAACGCCACTGGGCGCGACCCGGTGCTGATGGCCGGGCAGTACGCCGACGAGTTTCTCGCCCAGCTCCAGCGGCTGAACGTGCTGCCCGCCAGTGTCTACCCACGTGCGACCCAGACAATGGGCGAGATCCTTGATTTCACCCAGCGCCTGATTGATTCTGATCACGCTTACGTCGCCGAGGGAGATGTCTATTTTCGTGTCGCCAGCGACAATGACTACGGCAAGCTCTCCGGGCGTCCGCTGGAGGAGATGCTGAGCGGGACACGCTTTGAGGTGGACCCGCGCAAGGAGTCGCCTGCCGACTTTGCGCTCTGGAAGGCAACCAAGCCGGGCGAGCCGTCCTGGTCGAGCCCCTGGGGCCAGGGTCGCCCCGGCTGGCATATCGAGTGCTCGGCCATGAGCATGAAGCACCTTGGCGAACAGATCGACATCCACGGCGGTGGCAACGACCTGGTCTTCCCGCACCACGAGAACGAGATCGCCCAAAGCGAGTGCCTCACCGGCAAAGATTTTGCGCGCTTCTGGGTTCATAACGGCATGCTTCAGTACGTCAACCCGGACACCCGCCAGGTCGAGAAGATGTCCAAGTCCCTCGGTAACGTCGTTACGATTGACAGCTTCCTGAACCAGTACGACGCGGATGTCTTCCGCCTGATTGTGCTTGGCAGTTACTACCGCAGCCCACTCACCTACAACGCCGACATCGCCGCCGATAACGCCCGCAAGCTCGACCGGCTGCTCGGCGCGCTGCTGCCCGCCGTGGGTGCCGCCGAGGACGGCCCCGCCGCCGAGGCGCTGGCCCACGCCGCCGCGCAGTCGCGTGAGTCCTTTTTGGCGGCGATGGATAGCGACTTCAACAGCGCCGGTGCCCTGGCCGCGCTCTTCGAGCTGGTGCGTGCGATCAATGTCGCCCGCGACGCTGGGGTTGGTGGGGCCACCTTTGCCGCAGCCCAGGCCGCGCTCCGCGATCTGGCCGACGTCCTCGGCTTGCGCCTTTGCCCGCAACAGAACAGTAAGAGCCAGGATGTGGCCCCCTTCATCGAGTTGCTGATCGATCTGCGCGCCAGCCTGCGCAAGGCCAAGCAGTTTGAACTGGCCGACCTCGTGCGCAAGCGCCTCGCCGACCTCGGCGTCACTCTTGAGGATGGATCCCAGGGCACACGCTATAAATTATAGATTTTGGATTTTGGATTGCAGATTTTGCCGCAATCCAAAATCTAAAACCCAAAATCTAAAATCCATATGACATGGCTAGAACTGTCCGTCCAGGTCGATAACGAGGCCGTCGAGTCTGTCTCCGAGTTGCTCGCCCGCTACGGCTACAACGGCGGCGTGGTCGCTGAGCCCGCGTGGACTCCCGGCGACGAGGGGCCGGAGTTCAGCTACGACCCGTCCCGCCCAGTGACGTTGCGCACCTACATCCCCCTCGACGCCCAGGCCGAGGATGTACGCCAGCGGCTTGAGCATGCCCTTTGGCACCTCGGCCAGATGCGCCCGATCAGCCCGCTCCAGACTCGCCCGCTGGAGGAGGAGGACTGGGCCAACGCCTGGAAGCAGCACTACAGTATCCTGCGCGTCGGCGAGCGCACGGTGGTGGTGCCCTCCTGGCTGGAGTACACGCCCCGCCCGAACGATGTGGCGATCTTCCTCGACCCCGGCATGGCCTTCGGCACCGGGCTGCACCCAACCACGCAACTCTGCCTGCGCCTGCTGGAGCACTACGCCCGTCCTGGCCTGCGCACCCTCGACCTGGGAACCGGCAGCGGCATCCTGGCCATCGCCGCCGCCAAGCTGGGGGCTGGCCCCGTCCTGGCCCTGGACAACGATCCGGTGGCCTCCCAGGTGGCCGCCGAAAACGTCCAGATCAATCAGGTTACTCACATCGTCACGGCGGCTACCGGCAGCCTGGGGGCCGGTCAGCACATGGGCCACTGGCTCAGCGGCGACTTTGGCGAGCAGGAAACAGTAGCGAACCCCCAACCCTCAGCCCCCAACCCCCAGTTCGAACTGATTGCCGCCAACCTGATCGCCAAGGTGCTGGTCATCCTCGCCGCCGATATGGCGGCTGCCTTGGTGCCTGGTGGCACCCTGATTAGCAGCGGGATCATCAACACCAAAGAGGCCGATGTTGTGGAGGCATTCGCCGCCGTCGGCCTGCGCCAGCTAGAACGTCACGTTGAAGGCGAGTGGATCGCCCTGGTGCATACGCACTAAGACGGTTTCAATCCAGCGTGACAGTTTGGGTAGCACGCCTTCCAGGCGGTCAGGAGTACTGCCGCAGGCTGGAATGGCTGTTTCTGAAACATACCCTAGGCGCTGCGGTCAATCCGCAGGACACAGCCCATCTGGAGCGAGAGAGTCGTGGGCAGGTCGAGGGTCTGGGGGGCCACGCCGGTCTGATACCACGTTGCTGTCTGGGCACGCAGGTCAACCAGGATCACGTCACAGACGCCAATGGCGAGGTAGAGCGCCGTCACGTCGCGATCCTTCTGCTCGTAGCCGTCGCTGAGTACCTCGATGATCGCGCCAGGGACAACCCCGGTGATCGCCCCGTCAGGTCGCGGTGGCTTCTCGCAGAAGACCGCAATGTCTGGGCGGCGCAGCAGGTGCGGCCCGAAGGCGATGTAGGTATCGGCAATATGGTGGCAGCCGCAGGGCGCGGCGGTGGACTGATTATCCTGGGTGAGATTGTGGCGAATGTCGTCCACCACGCCATTGTGGAGCGCCCCAGGGTACGCCTCCCAGGTCGTGCGGCCCCCAGTGACTTCGAGACGCACGCCCTGGTAGGCGAGGCGCTCAATGTCGCGGTAGGTTGGACTGCTCATGATCCTGTCCTCTGTAACAAAGCCACCCCGCTCTATACGTGAGTATAGGGTGGGGTGGCTTTGTGTGTCAATGATCGAACTCGTGACCCCAGGGCATGAGCAAAGTCAGCTCCGGCCCCCTCACCCCCTGCCCCTCTCCCTCACGGGGAGAGGGGAGATTCTTCATCAGGATGCGCTCGGCTCCCCCTCTCCCGTTCAGGGAGAGGGGGCTGGGGGGTGAGGGCTGCC
>CAIRFY010000310.1 GCA_903877945.1 uncultured Oscillochloris sp.
CTCGTCGCCTCGTCGCCTCGTCGCCTCGTCGCCTCGTCGCCTCGTCGCCTCGTCGCCTCGTCGCCTCGTCGCCTCGTCGCCTCGTCGCCTCGTCGCCTCGTCGCCTCGTCGCCTCGTCGCCTCGTCTTTTGCCTTAAACCAGGGCCGCCTCACTCGTGCGGTCAAAGATGTGCATCTTATCCATGTCAAGTACTATTTCCAGGTTCTGGCCGGTGCGGGCGGAGGTACGTGGGTCAAGGCGACCAATAAACTCTTTGCCGCCGCTCTCGATGTAGGCGTAGACCTCGGAACCCATCGCCTCGGTCAGGTTCACCTGCGCCTTGATCTTGGCGCTCTCGTCAACATCGCGAGCGACGTAGTGGGAGTCGTGGACATCTTCAGGGCGGATGCCGAAATAGACATCCTTGCCCACGTAGCCGCCGACCTTGTTGGCTTTGCTGGCGGGCACCGGCACCACAAAGTCCTTGCTGATCACCACGCCGAGTCCCCCACCCACTCGGTCAAGCTTCGCCTCGAAGAAATTCATGGCCGGGCTGCCGATAAAGCCAGCGACAAACATGTTGGCCGGAGAATCGTAGAGGTTCTGCGGCGAGTCGAGCTGCTGGAGGATCCCGTCCTTCATCACCGCGATGCGCGTGCCCATCGTCATGGCCTCGGTCTGGTCGTGGGTCACATAGATGAAGGTCGTCTTCAACCGCTGGTGGAGCTTGCTGATCTCGGCGCGGGTCTGCACACGCAGTTTAGCGTCGAGGTTTGAGAGCGGCTCATCCATCAGGAAGACAGCGGGATCGCGCACAATGGCGCGGCCAAGGGCGACGCGCTGGCGCTGGCCGCCAGAGAGTGCCTTAGGTTTGCGGTCGAGCAGGTGACGGATGCCAAGCATGTCGGCGGCCTCGGTGACGCGCTTGTCGATCTCAATTTTGGGCACCTTGCGCAGCTTCAGACCGAAGGCCATGTTATCGTAGACTGACATGTGCGGATAAAGGGCGTAGCTCTGGAAGACCATCGCGATGTCGCGATCCTTGGGCGGCACATCGTTGACCACACGGTCGCCGATGATAATACTGCCATCAGTGATCTCCTCCAGGCCGGCCAGACAGCGCAGGGCGGTGGATTTACCGCAGCCCGAGGGGCCGACCAGCACCAGGAACTCACCGTCATGGATCTCAATGTTCAGATCCTTGAGAACCGTCACATCGCCGAACCGCTTCCACACATGGTCGAAGGTAATCCCTGCCATATGGTATTCCTCCAAAGGGCCGAGGTATTTATGTGAACGTATGTACGATACACGTCCAGTATACCTCATTAGGACACCAAATGCAAGGGGTCAAGCCCTGACTGCTCGGCGAACGCACGAGAGAGAAGGGACGAGGCGGCAATGCCGCCTCGTCCCTTTTTTAAGTCTCTGCGAGAGCCGCACCGTGGCAGATCAGGCGCTAGAGAAGCCCAGACCGCGCTCGCGCATACTCACATAGCGCCCGCGTCCGATGACTAGGTGATCGAGGATGTCGATGTCCAGCAGCTTGCCCGCCTCGACGATCTGGCGGGTCACCAGAATGTCTTCGGGCGAAGGAGTGGGGTCGCCGGATGGGTGGTTATGCACGACGATCATGGCGGTGCTGTTCTTACGCACCGCATCGCGGAAAACCTCGCCCACCCGGATGACCGCAGTGTTGACCGAGCCAACATAAATCGTGGCAATCTGCTGGACGCGGTTCTTCGTATCGAGAAGAACTGTGCGTAGGTGTTCTTGGTCGAGGTGGCCCATCTCAACCATCAGGAGACTGGCTACGTCTGCGGGGCTACGAATTTGCGGTCGCTCATCAATACCCGTAATCAGCAAGCGCCTGCCGATCTCCAGGGCCGCCTTGAGCGCAGCGGTCTTGGCCTCGCCCATCCCGTGCCGCCGACACAGTTCCGCATAATCGGCGCGCTGAAGCCCTGTCCAGCCACCATGTTCGACCAGTATCTGCTGGGCCAGATTGAGGACGTTGGTGCCAGCCACGCCCACGCGCAGCAGGATGGCGAGCAATTCGGCGTCAGAGAGTGCGGCGGGGCCGGAGTCGCGCAGGCGCTCACGCGGCTGCGATTCGGGCGGGAGTTCCTTGAGGCGGAGGTGGTAGGACGAGGGTGCGGCCTGCATCGGTGTTCTCCTTCGGTGTGCGGTCGTCACTATGTGTACCGCTGCACACCGGGAGAATGTTGCGCCAGGGCTGCGCCCTTAGACCCAGCAACAAAAAAACGTGGGGGCGGCCACGCCGCCCCCACGCCGGGAGGTTGAGGGTATCACAGTCCCGAACGCCCTATACGGCGTGGTTCGTGTAGAGTGCCTCGAAATCAACGCGGAAGTCCGCCCACGAGATCTCGGCATCGCCATACAGTTCGCGCATCTCAGTGAGCAGATCGCTCTGGCTGATCGGCAGCGGCGTGCTTCCATAAAGAGCCTGAAGGTCTACGGCGAGGGTGTCGAGCGTAATGGCGCTGCCTGCTCCGCTGTAAAGCGCGTGAAGATCAGCTCCCATGTCCTCAAACGACACCGACGACCCGCCCTGAACGTTGAGTACTGCGCCATGTCCGGCTGTCATCATCGACACACCTCTCCTGCTTCAAATAGTCCTCTGGTGTGAGGCAACATACCTCGCACGCTACATTGAGATTGCTTGCTCGACAGAACCCACATAAGTATCGGTTCTCATTATGGATCATTGGTACAAGCGTAACCCTAGTATATTTGGACTTTTTGTCTTTTTCAAGACCCAGAATATGATCCTTTTGGAATATATATAAGATCTTATAATTATGAATGCCTCTCAGGTGGCTTTCCTGAGAGGCATTTTAAGATCCAAATCAAGATCTATTTTTAATATTTTTTTGTATGTATTATCATTCATCACCCTCGATCCAGGCAAGGCTATACAGCGATCCACCATACATTGTGCGGCTCACCAGTGGGGGGAGTGCTGCATCCGCCGACACGCGTCGATAGATGTAGCGTAGCTGACCCTCGTGCTGGACGGACAGGTAGTCGCCGCTTGCGGTGATCTGGGCCGCATCACTTCCGTCGACTCGCTCCTCGTAGCCGTGTGCATCGTCCATAGAGCTTACCTCCTCACGCAGTGAATGTCATTCATAGTGGGAGAAATTGTCAGCGAAGCTGACAATTTCTCCCACTATAGACGCTTATAGATGCTTAGTGTTTGCCATTCCCGTTCTGGTAGACGAGCGGAATGCTCGTCGGCCCTTCAACGCCTAGCTCAACGAGGGTGTTACTCACCACCGAGGTGGCCTTGCGCTCGAAGATTACATTGGTAATCTCGTCTACCAAGGCGATTGCGCCGTTGTAGCCGACGATGGACCGGCGGTGGTAGCCGAAGCGATCCTCAACCGGGAAGCCCATGCGGATGAGCGGGATCTTCTCGGCGTCGGAGATGAACTTGCCCTTCGAGTGGCCCATCAGCAGGTCCACCGGATTGGCCTTGATCCGCATATGCAACTCGTGCAGGTCGCCTTTGAGGATGATCTCGCTCTCAACCCCTAGCTCCTGAGTCAGCTCGACCATGCGCTCGGCCCAGGGCTTCGACTCGGATGCGGTGAGGATGTAGGCCGGAACCATGCCCATCTCGGCTACCAGGCCCACCAACCCCTCAAGCGTGTCGGGGTCGCCGAAGAGGGCCACGCGCAGGCCGGAGGTGAACATGTGCGTGTCCACGAGCGCATCCAGCAGGCGGGCACGCTCGACGCTCAACACCTCGGGAACCTGGTGGTCAGTGATCTCGGTCAGCGTGTCAACGAAGGCGTCGGTGTTGGCCAGGCCGATGGGCATGGTCAGCACGTGAGCCGGGACGTTGTGGCGCCGCTCGTAGACGCGAGCCGCCTCGCCGCCGATGTAGCGCTGAATGGCTATCGTCGCCAGCGACTTAGAGGAACTATGCAACTCCTCAACCGTTGTGCCGCCACGGGCGAAATGCGGGCGCGGCTCGTAGTAGCCACCGTCCAGCGTCTCGGAGTAGTCGGTCAGCCACAGCCCGTGGAGACCCATCTCGCGCACAATGTGCTTCAGCTCGCGGATGTCGCCAGGGTTGACCCAGCCGGGGATGATGTTGATCTTACCGTTGGTCTCGCCCTTCTTCTTGCGCTTATCGGGCAGACTGTTGGCGATTTCCGTGAGAAAGTTATCGAAGCCGGTGGTGTGGTTGCCGATGTACGAAGGTGTCTTCACCGAAAGGATCGGGATGGTGATGTCGGGATTCTTCTCCTGAAACTCGTCAATGGTGCCAGGGATGTCGTCACCAATCGTCTCCGAGAGGCAGGTCGAGCAGACCATAATCATGGTCGGGTGGAAGCGGTCTACGATATTCTTGATCGCCTCCAGCAGATTGCCCTTACCGCCGTAGACGGTGGTCTTCTCGGTGAGCGAGGTGGATGCGACCTCAACCGGCTCACGGAAGTGGCGGGCCATCTGGTGGCGCGGATAGGTCGCGCAGCCCTGAGATCCGTGGTTGATCGTAATGGCCCCGTGGATGCCGTAGTTGGCGAGCATGGCCCCGATGGGTGCGCAGGAGCGGGTCGGGTTGATCGCGACCGCGCGCGCTTGAGTTGTAATGCAGCTCATTTATTCGCCCTCCTCAAAGCCATGTGCGAAGCCGTGCGACGAGTGGTGGGCGACCGGCGCGGGCCGGGCCTTCTTGTGCAGGGTCTGCCAGATTGGGGCGTGGATGGCCTTGTCAATATCGCGGGCGAAGTTGACCATGCCCACAAAGCCTGCGTAGGGGCCAGTGTCGTAGGTATGGCCGTTCACGAAGGGCACGCCGAGCTTGTAGGCCAGGTACTTCTCCTTGTTGCCGGAGATGAACAGGTCGGGGCGGCGCCGGGTCAGGATCTCCTCGATCTCGGGGACGTTCGGGTTGTCGATCATCATGCCGCCCTCGTCGAGCTGCTCGAAGATCTTCTCGTAGTCGTCCTCGTGGCCGAAGGTGGTGGCGGCGGTCTGCGTCTCCATACCCAGTTCGCGCAGCAGTTCGATCCAGTGCCAGGTGCGCGGCCCACCCTGGTAGATAAAGACCTTCTTGCCGGTCAGGCGCTGGCGGAAGTACTCAATCTTGGGCTTGATCTTGGCCAACTCGCGCTCGATCACCACCTCGGCCTCGGCCTCCAGGCCAAAGACCGCCGCCGTGTCGCGCAGAGCCTGGGCCATATGCTTCATGCCCCAGAGGGTCACGTTGATGTACGGGGTGCCGTACTTCTCCTTCATCATGTCGGCGATGTAGGTCGCCGAACGCTGGCAGTGAACGACGTTGAGCGCCGCCTTGTGCATAATCTTCAGGTCGTCCACACCGACATTGCCGGTAAAGCGGGTGACGATCCTGAGGCCAATCGCCTCGAAGAGATGCTCGAACGTGCGGATGTCGTTCTTGATGTTGTAGTCGCCAACGATGTTGATCGTGCGGCTGAAATCACCCTCAGGCTCGACCGAGCCAACAAGCTGGCGGAAAATCGTCTCGTTGCCAACATGGTGGCCCGCCGACTGACTGACGCCCTTGAAGCCCTCGCACTCGAAGAAGACCACCGACTTGCCAATAATCGCCTCGGCCTGCTTGGCCACGTCGCGGCCATCATCACCGATCAGGGCCGTCGAGCAGGTATTGTAGACAAAAACCGCCTTGGCCTCGGGGAACTCGCGGCTCGCCTCGATGATCGACTGGAGCAGCTTCTTCTCACCGCCGAAGACGATGTTGGTCTCGTTCATATCCGACACGAAGGTGTACTTCATGTGGAAGTCGGTATCGGCCAAGTGCGGGCGGTAGCCCCACGAGAAGAAGGCGCAGCCGATGGGGCCGTGGGTGAGCTGGATGGCATCCTTGACCGGGCCACCGACCACACCGCGACAGCCAGCGTAGGTACAGCCGCGCTCGGTCATATCGCCTGGGGTGGTGGCCGAGTTGCTCGAAATCGCGCAGCCGGCACCGTCACCGCGTTGACACTTCCCACCCTCAACCTTCAGCGCGATATGGAGCGCTCGTTCGGGGAGGGTTGCACTACTCTTGAGTTCCATTGTGATCTCCTGGTGCTAGTTGGTTAATCGGCCGCGAGACTCGTCTCGTCCTGACGCTGCATCAAGAACTTGGGGATGCAGACCTTCTCGGGCGTAGCCGGGGTGCCACAGCCATCCTCGCCGGGCACGCCAATCGCATCAGCGCGACAACGCTGGCAGTTGAGGAACTGCTTGATCACTGCGCCGCACTCCTTGCGCACCGCGTTGACCATCTCCGTACTTGGCTCTTCCAGGTGGGCGAAC
>CAIRFY010000311.1 GCA_903877945.1 uncultured Oscillochloris sp.
GCAGGTCAGGTGAGCCGCTGGAAGGACGTACCAATGAACACCTCCTTGTGTCGGAACCTTTCTGTCAATGGACAGCTATGGTGTGTGGGATGGGGCGGCATCCCCTTGAAGCCCAGGAGCTTTAGCCCTGGGAGCCGTCACTCATCCCCCGCGTCGCTGCCGGTGCTGCCGCTGCTGAAGCTGTATGCCGGCCACGGGCCGGTCAGCTCAAAGCTGAATCCGCATGGCTCGTACTGGGCGCGCAGCTCCTCAAGCGCCGCCGCGAAGGCGTCGGTTCCCGCCTCGTCGACAAGATACGCCCCGTTCAGCACCATGTCGGCGCTGTGCCCGTGGATCTGCGTTGGCTGGGGCGGGTTCTGCTCGGCCGCCCGCGCGTGCGTCTCCAGCAGGCTGTGGCTCGCATAGGCATAGCTGCGCCGTAAATCCTCGGAAGCCTGCTGTGCGGCTCGCTGGAGACGCTTTTCGAGCATATAGCGGGCACCGGGCGAGGCCGCCGCAACCGAGTTGGCTAACTGGCTGAGCTGCGGGGCCGAGTGCGCGGCCCACGCCGCCAGGGCGGCCTTGTCGCAGTACGCTTTGACGCCCCACTCGACGGCACCCTCGATCCGGTCGAGGGTCGCGCGGAATAGTTCGGCGTTGTCGGCCAGCGCCGCGCGCGCCCGATCCTCGTCGGTGTAGAGCGTGCAGAGCTTGAGCGGGAGCAGCGTGTAGGATTCGAGCAACTCTGTCATCACGCGCTGGTGCGCCGTGGCCAGAAACTCCAGCCAGCCGCGATCCTGGAGATGCGACTCGAGGGCGGTCAGGTCGTACTCGGCCAGGGCGACCGCGCTCACTAGGATTTGCAAGTCGCCGTAGGTAATTGCCCGCACCGGGTGGTGCGGGTCGACGCCCGCAATCGGGGTGGCTTTGGGGTGCGCCCCTGGCTTCGGTCGGGCGACGGCGTAGGTATAGTAGGCGACCTGCTCCAGCGCCGCATGCAGCGCCGCTACGTTCAGATCTAGCGGTTCATCCATAATCGAAGTCATTAGCGCCTCCGGCGAAAGGTGGGGGTGGCACGGCCACATTCGAGACTTTTGGATGGTGGGGGCGACGTTGCCGCCCCCATCCAAGAGTCTAGATTGCTGCTTCTTGGCGGACGACGGCGAGTAGCAGGGTTCGCTCGACCGCCGCGCGGCTGAGGTGGCACGGCCAGTCGCCCTCGTTCGTGGTGGCGGGGGCCTGGGCCTTGGCGAGTGTGCTGAGGAGTTGGTAGGCGGCGGTGAGCGTTTCCATGCGCGAGGCTGCGTGCGCGGCGCTCGGGTTGTGGTCCGGATGAGTCTGGGCGGCCTGCTGACGGTAGGCCCGTTTGATCGCGGCGACACTCACATCCTCGGCGAGGCCAAGTTGCTGGCGGGCCGCGTCAACCGCATCGAAGGGCATCGCCGTAACTTCAAGGGTGGCAAAGCTGTAGGGCGGCAGCGGGCCGACGCAGCGGATCTGGAGCTGGCCACCGAACTGGGCATCGAGGACTTCCATGCGTTCGTCGAGCGCATCCTGACGCGCCGTATCGAGCAGCAGGGCCACATTCACTACCATGCTGTCATCCATCGTCGGGTTGACGATCAGATCGTCAGCTAGATCGCGTAACTGGGCGATCACCTGCGTGCTGATCTCCCCACGGCGGCGCTGGAGCGTGGCGTGAACCAGCTGGCCCAGGGCGATCCGCTCATTGACCGTCTCGTCGGGTGCCTGCCCGGCGATCTGACGGCGCAGCGTCGCAATGGGCTCCTCGGCGGAGATATCCTGAAATACCTGCTTGAGATCCCAGAGTACCACCACTTCGCTCTGCTGCTTGCCCACATATGTGGTCAGGGTGGTATGCAACAGCTCGTGGCCCTGGTGGAGCAGGGTGCGCAGCACGTCCTCGTCGGGCAGGGCCGTGCCAAACTTCACCGGCAGCACCGGGTAGTCGCGCAGCACGGTCTCAAGCACCCGCTGATGTGCGCTCAGGTAGCGCACCGCCGTGGATCGCTCCAGGCCATGGAGGCTATCGGGGTTCACGCTGCTAGTTACGACGGCTAGATCGCCCTCGACGACGGTGTGAACCTCGTCGGCCGGGTCGATCCCGTCTACCTCAAAGATTGCCCGCTCATCGGTTGGGATGATCCCGTAGACGTACTGCCATGTCGTGGTATGCCTGGACATAGTGGCGGCGGGCGACGCGAAGATCGGTAAACTCATAGGTGCCCTCTTTCTGTGTGGGAGCTGCCGGGGAGTCGCCCTGTGGGCGGTCGAGGTACTCGCGGATAGCCAGCATGGCCGCCTTGTGGCACAGGCCCTCGAGGTCGGCGCCGACATACCCCACCGTCTCGCTGGCCAGGATATCGAGATCGACATCGTCGGCCAGCGGCGTGTTGCGGGTTAGCACCGCCATGATCGCCCGGCGCACCGTCTCATCCGGCAGGGGCATCTCGACCAGGAAGTCGAAGCGTCCGGGGCGCTGGAGGGCCAAGTCAACCCGGTCGATCCGGTTGGTCGCCGCCAGCACCACGACGCCCTTCAGCGCCTCAATCCCGTCCATCTCGGTGAGCAACTGGCTCACCACACGCTCGGTCACATCGTTATTGCCGCCGCCGCGTGGTGGGGCGATCGCGTCGATCTCATCGAAAAAGATAATACACGGCGCGGCCTGGCGGGCCTTGCGGAAGATCTCACGCACGCCGCGCTCCGACTCGCCGACCCAGCGGTTCAGCAGCTCCGGCCCCTTCACCGAGATAAAGTTTGCCTCGCTCTCGCGGGCCAGCGCCTTGGCCAGCAGCGTTTTGCCGGTGCCGGGTGCGCCGTGCAGCAGGATGCCCTTGGAGGCGCGCACGCCCACGTGGTCGAATGCCTGCGCGTGGCGCAGCGGCCACTCCACCGCCTCGGTTAGCAGTTTGCGCACATCCTCTAGGCCGCCCACATCGTCCCAGCTCACATCGGGGATTTCGGTGAAGACCTCACGGATGGCTGACGGCTCGATGTCGGCGAGTGCTACGGCGAAGTCATCGGACGTGACTTCCAGGGCCATCAGCTTGTCATAGGGGATCTGAGCCTGGCTGAAGTCAATGTCGGGCAGCAGCCGCCGCAGTGCGCTCATGGCCGCCTCACGACAGAATGCCTGCAGGTCGGCACCGACAAATCCGTGGGTTACAGCGGCCAGCCGTTCGAGGTTCACGTCGCTGGCCAGCGGCATGCCGCGCGTGTGGATCTCCAGAATCTCAAGCCGACCGATCTTATCGGGCACGCTGATCACGATCTCGCGGTCGAAGCGGCCGGGGCGGCGCAGGGCCGGGTCGAGGCTGTTGGGTAAGTTTGTGGCCGCGATCACGATCACATTCCCGCGTGACTCGAGTCCGTCCATCAGGGCCAGGAGTTGGGCCACCACGCGCCGCTCAACCTGCCGGTCGCCGCTCAGATCCTCACGCTTGGGCGCGATCGCATCGATCTCATCGATGAAAATAATTGCCGGGGCGTGCTTGCGGGCGTCCTCGAAGATGCCGCGCAGGTTGGCCTCAGAGGCACCGTAGAGCTTATCGATAATTTCCGGGCCGTTGATGGTGACAAAGTGGGCGCTGGTCTCGTTAGCCACCGCGCGGGCGATCAGGGTCTTGCCGGCACCGGGCGGGCCGTAGAGCAGCACGCCTTTGGGCGCGTCGATGCCGAGGCGCTCGAAGACCTCGGGGTAGCGCAGGGGCAACTCGATCATCTCGCGGATGCGCCGGGTCTCACGGCGCAGGCCGCCGATATCCTCGTAGGTGATCGTGCCGCGCTCGCGCCCGCCGCTCTCGCCCGAGATGCGGATGACCGTTGCCGCGCCGATTAGTGTCGGGCCGGACGGGGTGGTTTCGACGACGCTGAAGCCCTGAGCGCGCGTGCCGAAGAGGTTGACCCGCACGCGGTCACCGGCGATCACCGGGATGCCATCGAGCAGCTTGGCCAGGTAGCGAGCCTGGGCGGTGACCTGGCTGGCGCGCACACCCTCGGCGGGGGCCAGCACGATCGCGCGCGCCGGCTGGGCCTTCACCAACTGGATGCTCACGCGCTCATCAAGGCTGGTGCCGGCGTTCATGCGCAGGATACCATCGACCTGGATGAGACCCTGGCCACGTTGATCGGCGTAGGCCGGCATCGCCCGCGCCACGGTAGCGCGTTTGCCGGTAATTTGGACGATATCGCCGATCCGCACACCGATCTGGTCAAGGTATTGTGGGTCAAGGCGCACGAGACCCCGCCCGACATCCTTCGGCAGAGCCTCGGCCACCCGAAGGGTGATACTCGCTTCCTCTGGCATACTCTCTTTGCTTTCTATAGCGGCGGTGCGCCTAGTCGGGACGCCTTGGGCGCCACGCAGGTGGGCCGCCCAATCAGTTCTAGGCCGGCGGCGTGTTTGTCAGCAGCTGCGCTTCGATCCGCGCAATCCGTTCGTGCAACTCGCGGTTTTCATCGGTGAGCGCACGAGCGCGGGTGGTCAGATACGGGTCGTTCTCCCACCAGTTGATGCCCATCTGCATGGCCTTATCGACCGAGGCGACCAGCAGCCGAATCTTGATCGAGAGCAGCTCGACGCCGACCAGCGAAATGTTGATGTCTCCGGCGATGACGATGCCCTTGTCGAGGACGCGCTCAAGGATGTCGGCGAGGTTCGTCGACTGAACTGAGTGCTGGAGTTGGGTAGAAGACATATGCTTTCGCTTCCTCACTGCGCGGGTGGCAATCCAGACGAGCGTTGTGACGTTCAGGTGGGTGACCCGCCCGGGCTGCTATTCGCTGATCTGGCCGCGAGTGTAGCGCCGCGTGCGCTGGTAGCTGAGCAGGTTGCCCTTGTCGTCGAGCCGGGCCTCATAGGTGGCCAGAACGTCGGAAGATTCGGGGATCCGCTTCAGCTCGATCAGGTCGGCCACAATATGCCAGCCCTCTTCGTCGTGGCTCAAGCTCGAGACGGTGCTGGCCTTCAGCCCGGTGAGCAAGGACAGCTGTTCCTTAGCGCGGGCGGCGATCTCGGGAATGCTCATGGCCATGGTGGTGGACTCCTTTTTTGTTTTCATGCGGACTCTGCCGCGCGGGCGGCCTTAAAGGCGCGGATTTCCCGCAGGCGTTGCAGCAACTCATCCTCAGCGGCCATGTACGTCTCCTCGCTGATATCACCGAGATCCAGCAGGGTCTCCAGTTCCATCAGCTTGGCGCGTACCTTGCCTTCATCATACATTTCGTTCTCGGCCTGTTCGAGGAGCTTCTCAGCGATCCAGATCGTGCCGTTGATCGGCCCGGTCACGGGCAGGGTCAGGAGATCTAAAATCATACCCATTTCCGCACTCCCATTCGTGTGCCTACGTATCCCAGCGGACGATAATATTCACAAAGTTGTAGGGCGGCGCGCTGCCCACATATTTGAAGATCAGCCGCTTGCCCATCTCGGCATCAAGCTGCTGAATGGCCTGGTCAAACTCGGGCTCGCGCTCACGTCCCACCAGAAAGGCCGCATTCAGCACCATGCGCTCGGTAATTACGTCGTTGATCCGGGTCTCATAAGCCAAAGGCTTGAGGACGCTGGTGATGCGCTCGACATCGTGTTCGCGCAGCTTGTTCATGGCCGCCTGAACC
>CAIRFY010000312.1 GCA_903877945.1 uncultured Oscillochloris sp.
AATATAGAAGGGTTTTAGGGCGGCAGCCCTAAAAGGAGTCCCGTGGAGCCTATCGCAATCATCGGCCTCGGCTGCCTCTTCCCCGGCGCCGATGGCCCGGCCGCCTTCTGGCAGAACCTCGTCAACGGCGTTGACTCGACCAGCGTAGCGACGGCGGCGGAGATCGGGGCTGACCCGGCGGTCTTCTTCGACCCGGCGCGCCAGCAGGCCGACGGCTACGCCTACGGGCGCGGCGGGTTTGTGCGCGGCTTTCGCCTTGACCCTGCGGGCCTCAATCTGTCCGCCGAGCAACTGCGCGGGCTTGACCCGCTGTACCAGTGGGCGCTGCACGTGGCTCGCCAGGCTCTCGGCGACAGCGGCTACCTGGGGCGGGCCGACCTGCTCGACCGCTGTGGGGTCGTCCTGGGCAACCTCTCCTTCCCGACCCGCTCCTCGCGCCAGATGCTCGCCCCGCTCTACGCGGGCGTGGTGGCCGAGGCGCTGGACGACATGCGTGGGAGCGCAAGCGATCCGACTCCCCCTCTCCCTGCACGGGAGAGGGGGCTGGGGGGTGAGGGCGATTCTTCCCCCATCAACCCCCTCAACGCCAGCATCTCCGGGAGGCCCGCTGCCCTCGTGGCGCAGGCCCTCGGGCTGGGCGGCCCCTCCCTCGCCCTAGACGCCGCCTGCGCCTCGTCGCTCTACGCCCTCGGGCTGGCCTGCGACTACCTGGCGGCGGGCAGGGCCGACCTGATGCTGGCCGGGGCGGTGAGTTGCGCCGATCCGCTGTTTGTGCTGACCGGCTTCTCGATCTTTAAGGCGTACCCGCCCGAGGGTGAGGTCAGTCGCCCGCTGGATCGCAGTTCACGCGGCCTGACCGCCGGTGAGGGCGCGGGGGTCTTCGCGCTCAAGCGCTACGCCGACGCCCTACGCGACGGCGACCGCATCTACGGGCTGGTGCGCGGGGTGGGCCTCTCGAACGACGGCGCGGGCAAGCACGTGCTGGTGCCCAACCCCAAAGGCCAGCAACTCGCCTTCGAGCGGGCCTACGCCGCCGCCGGGGTTCCGCCGCAGAGCATCGCCTATGTCGAGTGCCACGCCACCGGCACCCCTGTCGGCGACATCATCGAGCTAAACAGCATGGAGCGATTCTTCGGTGCCTACGGTCATGCACCCAGGATCGGCTCGGTGAAGTCAAACTTCGGCCATCTGCTGACCGCCGCCGGTATGGCCGGGATGCTCAAAGTCCTATTGAGCATGGCCCACGGCCAGATCCCGCCGACGCTGACTCTGTCCGATCCCCTCATCTCACAAGGCGGAAAGATCGGCGGCGCGGGCAGCGTGCAGACCCTCGCGCCCTGGCCCGCGCTCCCCGGCCCGCGCCGCGCTGGGGTCAGTGCCTTCGGGTTTGGCGGGACAAACGCGCATGTGGTGTTGGAAGGATATGCGGCCCTCACCCAAGGGGAAGAGAGTCCGACTCCCCCCTCTCCGGTTCAGGGAGAGGGGGGCTGGGGGGGTGAGGGCGGCGCTATGGCCATCACCGGCATGGACGCCTGCTTCGGCCCGTACCCGGATCTCGCCGCCCTGGATCGCGGGCTGTACGCCGGGGAACGCGCCTTTGGGCCGCCGCCCTCTGGCCGCTGGCACGGGCTTGAGTCGCGCCCGCTGTTGCATGAGCGCATGGGACTGCCGGACACTGCTTCGCCTGATCGGTCGAATCTGGCCGGTTTCTCCTTTGACTTTCTGCGATCCAAGATCCCGCCCGACCCCGCCGACCAGCCGTTACCCCAGCAACTCCTACTGCTCCAGGTCGCCGACCGCGCCCTGCGCGACGCGGGCGTTCGCCCCGGCGCACACATCGCGGTGCTGGTGGCCATGGAAACCGAGTCAGCCATGCACGCCCTACGCGGGCGGCAGGATCTGACCTGGCAACTGCCGAGTCTGCTGGCGCAAGTCGGGGTCAATCTCAGTGACGCCGAGCGGGCCGAGCTTGAGATTCTGCTGAAAGACGCCCTGCACCCGCAGGCCCAGGTCAACCAGTACGTCAGCTTCATCGGCAATATTATGGCCTGCCGGGTGGCCGCCCTCTGGGATTTCAGCGGCCCCGCCTTCACCGTCTCCGCCGACGAGATCTCGGCCTTCCGCGCCCTGGAGTTGGCCCAGATCATGCTGGCCCGTGGCGAACTGGAGGCGGTCGTCGTAGCCGCCGTGGATCTGGCAGGCAGCATCGAGC
>CAIRFY010000313.1 GCA_903877945.1 uncultured Oscillochloris sp.
CCGAGTCACCGAGTCACCGAGTCACCGAGTCACCGAGTCACCGAGTCACCGAGTCACCGAGTCACCGAGTCACCGAGTCACCGAGTCATCGAGTCACCGAGTCACCGAGTCATCGAGTCACCGAGTCACCGAGTCACCGAGTCACCGAGTCACGAAGCTTCTCTCCCACCCCAACATCGCCTCCAAGGAACGGATCATCCGCAGCTACGACCACGAGGTGGGCGGGGCCACGGTGATCAAGCCATTGGTGGGCGAGCACTGCGACGGCCCCGGCGATGCGGCGGTACTCCAGCCCCTGCCCCACAGCACCGAGGGTCTGGCCCTGGGCTGCGGGCTCAACCCTGGCTACGGCAAGATCGACCCCTACTGGATGGCCCTGGCCGCCGTGGACGAGGCTCTGCGCAATGTGGTGGCTGTCGGCGGGAACCCGGCGCGCACCGTGATCCTCGACAACTTTTGCTGGGGCGACCCCCGGCAGCCAGACCGGATGGCCGGGCTGGTGCGGGCTGCCGCCGGTTGTTACGACGCCGCTGTGGCTTTTGGCACGCCCTTTATCAGCGGCAAGGACAGCCTGAATAACGAGTATCGCGACGCCTCGGGCCAGCGCGTGGCAATCCCGCCCACGCTGCTGATCTCGGCCCTGGCCAACGTGCCCGACGTGCGCCGCTGTGTGACGATGGATCTGAAGACGGCGGGGAATCGGGTCTACCTGGTGGGGGCTACCCGCGACGAATTGGCTGGCTCCCACCTACAGGCCATCGGGGCCGAGGTGGGGGCCAGCGACCTGCCACACGTCGATCTGGCCGCCGCACGGGCCACCTTCGCCCAGATGCACGCGGCGATCAGCGCGGGGTGCGTGCGGGCCTGCCACGATCTGAGCGAGGGCGGGCTGGCCGTGGCCGCCGCTGAAATGGCGATGGCCGGTGAGCGTGGCCTCGACCTCGACATCGCCCTGATCGCGGGGCCAGCGGGCCAGCAAGCCCGGCTCTTTGGCGAGACACCGAGCCGTTTCCTGGTAGAAGTCGCGCCCGCACAGACGGCTGACTTCGAGGCGCACATGGCCGGGGTGGCCCTGGTCGCCGTAGGCCAGGTACGCGCCGAGGGCGAGGTCGTCTTACGCGACGGCGCGGAGATCCTGGCCCGCCTGAGCATCGCCGAGATGAAGACGGCCTGGCAGTCCGGGCTCGATCCGCTTGAGCTGTAGGGGATCGATGGCGACGTAAGAGCGAACCGTCGGCGCTTCAACATGCCTATCGGGGGATTATGGAGACTGCGGCGGTTGCCTTCCTGATCATCTGCTACTGCGCCGCCAGCTACCTGGCCTGGCAGCAGCGATCCCCGATCTACGTGTTCGCCATGGCGTCCGGGCACCTAAGCGCCCTGGCCTCGCCCCTGTGGAACGTACTCTACGGGGTGAGTTACGGGGTGAGCGTGAGCAGCGTGCGGGTTGTGATCACACAACCCACACCTCTATCGTTGCTCCTCGCCGCTGGCTGGCACTACCCCCTGCCCGCCATGCTTGTGCTCTACCTCTACCTGATCCGCTGGTGGTTCCCCGGCAGGGTCACCGGCGTCCTCACGTATCTCATCTTCCTGCTCTACCATCTGCTGATCGAACTGCTCGGCCTGCGAGCCGGCCTGTGGTCGTACCGTGAGATTGCCCTGCCTCTGGGTTTGCCAAGCTCGCTCTTCGCGGCGATCATGGCGGGGCTGATCTCATACGCAACCATGTACGTCCTGCTATCCACCTACCGCTACGCATGGCAAAGCATGGCCATGGCCATCATCCCGTCGGTGCTGCTCATCAGCCTGCTCACCCACGGGTTGCTTGGCGCACCTCTGTGGATCGCCCTGGCCCTCAACGGCGCGTCCTGGGCGGTAGGGCTGGGTACGCTGAGCGCCCTGGCCCTGCTGTTCTGGGCCATCCAGATCATTACCAGCGGAATCCGGCGCGTGGAGTAGCGATGCTTACCCCTAACATGCTGATCGCCGCCTACAGCAACGGCATCTTCCCGATGGCTGATGAGGACGGCGAAATTGGATGGTACGAGCCGACGATCCGTGCGGTGATTCCGCTCGACGACGGTTTCCGCGTACCGAGTCGACTGGCCCGCACCGTGCGCAGCGGTCGCTTTGAACTGCGCATCGATACCGCGTTCGCGGCGGTGATTCGGGCGTGCGCTGAATCTGTGGCGGGACGTGAGACGACCTGGATTTCAGAGGAGATCGTGCGAGCCTACAGCGAACTCTACCGGCAGGGGATCGCCCACAGCGTCGAAAGTTGGTACGAGGGTCGGCTGGTAGGCGGGCTGTACGGGGTGGCGATCCGGGGGTTATTTGCGGGAGAGAGCATGTTCCACAGCGAGCGCGACGCGAGTAAGGTGGCCCTGGTGCATCTGGTGGATCGGCTGCGCCGGAGGGGCTTTGTGCTGCTCGACTCGCAGTACATCGTCAGCCCGCACATGCTCCAGTTCGGCACCGCCGAGATCCCGCGTGCCGAGTACCACCGGCGATTGCGGGAGGCTCTGAGGGTGTCCGCCCAGTGGTCGCCCTAAAAAATCTTATTGGATTGCAGAAATTTTACCGGTCGCTTATTTCTCTCGGCGGTTCGGACAAATGCTCAACGAGACATGAATAGCAGGTGGCCTCCAGCAGCGAACGGTAAGTTGCACTCCCAGCACATGTTATAATAGGCCCGTGATAGAATGTGTCCATAGCCAAGCAACGATCTCCTCCGACGATGAACTGGTGGCCCTGCGTCGCCGCATAGCTGACCTTGAGAAACTCAACGGTGCCCTCGCCACCAGCCACGAACAGCTTGAGCGCGTCAGCCGGATCTTTCACGTTACCCACGCCCTCGCAGTAGCAATGCAGTCGGCTGGCGACATCTCCGAAATCCACGAGCGGGTTCTCACGCTGATCACCACCGACCTCGGCTACGAGCGTGCCTTCCTGGCCATGCTTGAGCCGTATGACGCGGTACTCACCGGCTGGCTCTGTAGCACCAGCGGCCCTGGCTCCCACCTGCAGCTCATGCCCCACACGGCTCGTTTGCCCACGGATAACGAGGACTCGCCACTCGTTGCGGCGCTGCGCAGCGGTACGGCCATGCTTGTCACGGATGGCCAGCCACCAACGGACGACGAGCAGACCAACGCCCTGCTCGGATTGTGCGGCTACGCGGTGCTACCCCTCGTCCTCCTGGGCCAACCCCTCGGCATCCTGATCGTTGATAACCCTCTGGGCGGGCGACCACTCACGCCCACCGACTGCGACCTGCTCCAGCTTGTGGCAAGCCACGCCGCCGTGATGATCGGTGGCATCCAGGCGGTGGTCGGTCGCGCCCAGCGCCTCGCTGTTGAGGAGGAGCGCAACCGGATCGCCCTGGAGATCCACGACGCGATCTCGCAGCAACTCTACGGCATAACCTACGCGATTGGCGCATGCATTCGTCAACTCCCCGAGCGGCCCGATGCCGTGCGCGAGCAGCTAAGCTACCTGCTGCCGCAGGCCCAACAGGCGGCCCAGGCTCTACGCCGCGCAATCTTCGACCTTTGGCCAAACGACCTTGATGCTGAGCGGTTTAAGGGCGAACTCGTCGGCTACCTTGAGGAGATCGCGCCGCAGCCTCGGCCACAGCTCTTCCTCCAGGTGGATCTGGCCTTCGACACGCTCCCCAGCCTGGTGCGCCGACAGATCTACCGCATTGCCCAGGAGGCCCTCAACAATGTGGTGAAGCACGCTGCCGCCCGGCAGGCCAAGCTCACTGTGCTGTGTCAGGGCACCGATGTGGCCCTGCGCGTCGCCGATAATGGCCAGGGCTTTGACCCAACCGATGCCCTCGGCGGCGGCGCGGCGAGCGGGAGCTATGGCATTGCCAGCATGCGCGAGCGTGTGGTGGCCCTCGGCGGTCAGCTCCGTATCGACAGCGCCCCCGGCGAGGGTACCACGATCACCGTAACGCTGCCGCTCCAGCGCGTCGGATCTGGCACACGACATCAACAAATAGATGGAGATTTATGATCCGCGTTCTGATTGTAGACGACCACGCCGTTGTGCGTCGCGGACTCCAGAGCATGCTGGATCTGGAGTCGGATATTCAGGTGGTGGGCGACGCTGAGAGCGGCGTATCGGCTGTGGAAAAGGCCCGGAACCTCAGTCCCGGCTTGGTGTTGCTCGATCTAAAGATGCCGGGGATGGGCGGAGCTCTGACGTGCCGCACGATCAAAGCGGTCTCGCCTCACTCGCGGGTACTCATTCTCACCGGTGTGGATACGGAGCAAGAGGTGATGACCGCCCTGGAACACGGCGCCGACGGCTACGTCCTCAAGGACGCCCCCGCCGACGAACTGCTCCACGCCATCCGCGTGATCGCCGGTGGCCAGGCGTACCTCCAGCCCAGCATCACCCGCCGCGTCCTGCGACGCCTGTCGGCCAACAATGCGCCTCTGCCGCCCCTGCTGCCGCCCCAACTCACCCCCCGTGAACTCGATGTATTGCGCCTGATGGCGACCAGTCGCTCCAATAAGGAAATAGCGGAGTCCCTCACCGTCACGGAGGAGACGGTGCGCTCGCACATCAAGAGCATCCTGGGCAAGCTGCGCCAGCCCAACCGCATGCAGGCGGTGCTGGCCGCCATGCGCCTTGGCATCATTACACTTGAGTAGGCTGCGGTTCTCTTAAAGACACATAAAGGAACCGGACAGCCCTCACCCCCGGCCCCTCTCCCTCACGGGGAGTGGGGGCTGGGGGGTGAGGGCCGTCCGGCGGCAGATTCCTTATTCGAAAAGTATTGGGTCTTAGGCATGTTTCAAAATGGGCACATTCAGCTTTACAGTCTTGCGATGAGGCGATGAGGCGATGAGGCGATGAGGCGATACGGAGCGCCTCACCGCGTCATCGTTTCGTCGCTGAATTGTC
>CAIRFY010000314.1 GCA_903877945.1 uncultured Oscillochloris sp.
CGCCGACGCCGGAATCGCCCGCGCAGGCGGGCGACCAGCCGTAGGCTCCCGTGGCGCGACGTCAGTCGCCCGCTCTGCGCCCCTCCGATGAGTGAATCCCTCGATAGTCGCAGAGATGTGGGTAAAGATATGCCCTCACGGGGAGAGGGGAGATTACACCCCGCGCACATACGCCTGCAACTCGGCAATTGGCACGCGCTCCTGGGCCATGGTGTCGCGGTCACGCACCGTGACGGTGCCCGCGAGGGTGGCGTCCTTACCCTGGCCGATGGTATCGAAATCCACGGTAATGCAGTAGGGCGTACCGATCTCGTCCTGGCGCCGGTAGAGCTTGCCGATGGCCCCGGTATCGTCGTAGACCGTCCGCATATTGCCCTCGGCCTGGAGCGTCTTGCGGATCTGGCGGGCGGTGGCCACGATTTCGGGAGCGTTACGCTTGAGCGGGAAGACCGCCACCTTGATCGGAGCCAGGGACGGCTTGAGGTGCAGCACCGTGCGGTACGACTCGTCGAGGGCTGGCTCGGCCTGACCGCGCAGTTTCTTGCCCAGTTCGATACTGGCCGCGCCAGGCATATCGAGCAGGGCCGGGATCTGGGCCATGCTGGCCGCCAGATTGTTGCCGATCAGCTCGGCCCGATCCAGCATCGCATCGCGCTGCTCGGCAGGCAGTTTCTCGCTGCGGCTCACGCTCTTCACAAAGGCGGCCAGCGCTTCGGCCACAGCCTGGGCGCGCTCGGGCGTCACCGGCTTGATCTGCTGCTCGTCGTATGCCTCGGTGAGCAGGGCCAGCACCCCGCGATCCACCCCAGCCGACGGCTCGATCACAAAGGGTACAAGGTGGCGCTTGCTCTCCAGATCATAGTACGTCAGCTTGGCGGTGCTGTCATCGTTACGGCCCACCTTTGCGCTTAGCCCCAGGCTTCCCTGCTCCTTCGAGTGCGAGCCGAGGTCGTAGTCGCTGCGCGAGGCAATGCCCTCTAGTTCCTCAAAGCCAATCGGGAAGCGGTACATCAGGTCGTAGGTCGCCTTCGAGTAGTGGGCCAGGTCAGCCTTGGGCACCGTGTAAACGTGCAGGTTATCGCCGCTCAGCCCGACGCTGCGCCACCAGGCCAGACGGTCGTCCAGCCAACGCTGGTGCCAAGCGTCCTCGGTGCCGGGCATGACGAAGAACTCGATCTCCATCTGCTCGAACTCGCGCACGCGGAAGATGAAGTTACGCGGGTTGATCTCGTTGCGGAACGCCTTGCCAATCTGAGCGATGCCGAAGGGCAGCTTGCGCGCCGTGGTAGCCAGCACATTCGCGAAGTTCACAAAGATGCCCTGGGCCGTCTCGGGGCGCAGGTAGGCGTAGGATGTATCGTCGGCCACCGGGCCAACCTGGGTTTTGAACATCATGTTGAAGGGCCGTGGCTCGGTCAGATCCTTCGACCCGCAGCTTGGACAGGTGTCTTTGATATGGTCGGCCCGCCAGCGTGCGCGGCAGTTGCGGCAGTCCACCAGCGGGTCGGTGAAAGTCTCCTCGTGACCAGAGTACTTCCAGGTCAGGCGGTTCATCAGGATGGCCGCGTCGAGACCCTCCATATCATCGCGCTCATAGACATTGGCCCGCCACCAGGCGGCCTTCAGGTTATTTTTTAGCTCGACCCCAAGCGGCCCGAAGTCGTAGGTGCCCTGGAGCCCGCCATAGATGTCGCTGCCGGGGAAGATGAACCCACGGCGTTTACATAATGAAACAAGCTGATCCATCGTGACAGCCGGCATACAGATCTCCTCAGGTGATGCCCAGAGCAACACAAAGCCCCAGGCGAAGCGGATTCGCCTGGGGACGCATCGGGCACCAGCCCGGATCATGCGCGGTTCCACCCCAGTTAGCGGCGCGGGCCGCTCACTCGTCGGCGCAGCGCGCTGCGCCCACCGACCAGCTCCCTGGTGCCCTTCCCGCGCCCTTGACCGCCGGGCTCGCACCGCCCCCGGCTCGCTGCTGGCCGCCCTGCGCGGTACTCCTCCAGATCATCGCCTTCGCTGTGAGTATAGCACAGCCTGGGTGCGGCGACAATCGGCGGTGTTATCGCCTCAGGGTTGTTGCCCCCTCACCCCCTGCC
>CAIRFY010000315.1 GCA_903877945.1 uncultured Oscillochloris sp.
CCCCTCTCCCCGGGAGGGAGAGGGGCAGGGGGTGAGGGCCGTCCGGTATCTTTGCAACAGCCCTACGGCGTGATGACGACGTTGACGCCTCCGACCGACTGTGCTACCATACGCCGCGTCTCAGATGAATATCGCTCGGGGAGCCGGGGCATAGCCCGGCTGAGATAGCGGACACACACGCCGCTGACCCGTGGAACCTGACCTGGATTATTCCAGCGTAGGGAAGCGCCAGCAGCTCATACGGGCCGCCGATTCCTACACAGGTCGGCGGCTTTTTTGTGTGATACTTTGAGGAGGGTCGAATGAGACGGTTGATTCCCCTGATCGCAATTGTCCTGCTCGCCGCCTGCGGCCAGCCCACCGCCGCGCCATCCGCCACCGCCGCGCCGTCCGCCACCGTTGCGCCGTCCCCCACCGCCGACAAGACCCTGGTGGTCATGGCCCACGACAGCTTCAGCGTCAGCGAGAGTGTCCTGGCCGCCTTCCAGCAGCAGTACGGCGTGAAGGTGCAGGTGATCAAGGGCGGCGATGCTGGCGCGGCGCTGAACAAGGCCATCCTGAGCAAGGACGCCCCGCTGGCCGATGTTTTTTTCGGCGTTGACAACACGTTCCTCAGCCGCGCCCTGGCCGCCGACATCTTCCTGCCCTACGCGGCACCTGGCCTGGCCAAAATCCCCGCCGACCTCCGGCTCGACCCGAGCGAGCGTCTGCTGCCGGTGGACTACGGCTACGTGACGATCAATTACGACAAGGCCGCTCTCACGCAGGCAAACCTGGCCCCGCCTACGGCCCTGGAAGATCTGACCAAACCTGCCTGGAAGGGCAAACTGGTGGTGGAGAACCCGGCTACCTCGTCGCCGGGACTGGCCTTCCTGCTGGCTACCATCGCTCATTTCGGCGAAACCGGTGCCTATCCATGGAAAGATTACTGGCGCGATCTGCGGGCCAACGACGTATTCATCAGCAACGACTGGACGGACGCCTACTACACGCAGTTCAGCGGTAGCATCGGCAAGGGGGCGTACCCCCTGGTGGTGAGCTACGCCACCAGCCCGGCCGCCGAGGTTCACTTTAGCGAGGGCAAGCTGACCGAGCCGCCCACGGGCAACGTCCTCGTTCCCGGCGGCAGTTTCCGCCAGGTAGAGTTTGTGGGCATCCTGAAGGGCACGCAGAAAGAGGATCTGGCCCGACAGTTTGTGGACTTTATGCTGGGGCCGCAGTTCCAAGCCGACATCCCGCTACAGATGTTCGTCTACCCGGCCCTGCCGAGCGCGCCCCTGCCCGATGTATTCACGAAGTTCGCCCAGGTGCCTGTCCAAGCTACCGGACTCACCCCCGCGCAGATCGACGCCGGGCGCGAGGGGTGGATTAAGACGTGGACGGAGGTTGTGCTACGCTGATGCAGAATGCAAAATGCAAAATGCAAAAATGTTGCCAATTTTGCATTTTGCAATTTGCATTTTGCCTTCCAATCCTCTTCATCGCCCTGTGCTTTCTCTATCCGATGGCGGCAATCCTGCGCCTAAGCTTCGCCAACGGGCTGGCGGGTCTGTGGGCGGTGCTGGCTGACGGCTACACCTGGCGGGTGCTGGGGTTCAGCCTGGGCCAGGCCACGCTCTCGACACTGCTAACCCTGGTGGCGGGGCTGCCAGGGGCGTATGTCTTTGCGCGCTACGACTTCCCCGGCAAGGGGCTGCTGCGAGCCGTGGCCGGGGTGCCTTTTGTGATGCCCACCGTGGTAGTGGCAGCGGCCCTGGGGGCGCTGCTCGGCCCGCACGGGCTGATCAACGCCGGGCTGCAGTCCCTGCTCGGCCTGGGGCAGCCGCCGCTCCGCATTCCCAACGGCATCGGGCTCGTGCTGCTGGCCCACGTCTTCTACAACTACACGGTGGTGCTGCGGCTGGTGGGCGGTTTCTGGGCCACCCTCGACCCACGGCTAGAGCAGGCGGCGGCGATGCTGGGAGCCTCGCGACGGCGGGTGATCTGGGAGGTGACGCTGCCGCTGCTGGCACCGGCCCTGGGTGCAGCAGCATTGCTGGTCTTCATCTTCAGCTTCACCAGCTTTGGGGTGGTGGTCATCCTGGGTGGGCCGCGTATGGCCACCCTGGAAGTCGAGATCTACCGGCAGACGTCGCAACTGCTGCGGCTGGATGTGGCGACGAGCCTGGCGCTGATCCAGGCGGCCTGCACCCTGGCCATGAGTCTGGCCTACACACGACTGGCCGCCCGCAGCGCGGTGCCCCTCGATCATCTGCCGCGTGCGGCGGTGGCCCGGCGGCCACGCGGGGTCTGGCAGCGGCTCCTGGTAGGAACCAACGCCGCGTTCATCCTGCTGCTGCTCGGCGCACCCCTGGCCGCCCTCGTCCTGCGCTCACTGATCGGCCCCGACGGGTTCAGCCTGAACTATTACCTGGCCCTCGGCGAGAACCGCACCGGCTCAGCTTTCTTCGTGCTGCCCACAACGGCCCTCGCCAACTCCCTACGCATCGCGGCAACAACCGCCGCCATCGCCCTCGCCGTGGGCGTGCCTGCGGGGTATCTGCTGGCTACGCCAGCAAGGCAAAATGCAAAATGCAAAATGCAAAAGGGGCATTTTGCATCTTGCATTTTGCATTTTGCATTGTTAGACGCCCTATTTATGCTGCCCCTGGGCACCAGCGCCGTGACCCTGGGGCTGGGCTACTTGGTGGCCCTGGCCACGCCGGCGCTGGCCGGGCTGCGCACCTCGCCGCTGCTGATCCCGCTGGTGCATAGCCTGGTGGCCCTGCCCTTTGTCATCCGCAGCCTGCTGCCAACCTTGCGCGGACGCAGCCCGCATCTGACCGAGGCCGCCGCCCTGCTGGGCGCGAGCCCCTGGCGAGCCTGGCTCTACGTTGAGCTGCCGCTGATCACGCCCGCCATCATCACCGGGGCCGTGTTCGCCTTCACCGTCTCCCTGGGTGAGTTCGGAGCCTCGCTGCTGCTGACCCGGCCCGACGCGCCCACGCTGCCGGTGGTCATCTTCCGCCTACTCGGCCAGCCCGGTGCCGTCAATTACGGCCAGGCGATGGCGATGAGCAGCATCCTGATGCTCACCACCGGCGTGAGCTTTCTGGTGCTGGAGCGGATTAGGCCACCGGGCGGGGAATTCTAGATGTGCAGTGGTGCCTTTAGAGGAAAGCATCAGCGATCACAGCAGCACGTGACGCCGCAGGGCCAAGGCGACTCCGTCGGCGGTACATGGCGCGGTGACATCGGTGGCGTGGGCCTTCACAACGTCGGGCGCATCGCCCATGGCCACACTCAGCCCGGCTACGCCGAACATACTAATATCGTTCTCGCCGTCGCCGATCACCAATACGTCCTCACGGGACACCTCGTAACGGGTCATGAGTTCGGCCAGGGCCGAGCCCTTATTGACGCCGGGTGGCAGGAACTCGAAGAACTGCGAGCCGGTGCGCGTCACCTCAAAGCGGTCGCCCATCAGTTCGGATAGCTCGTCATCCAGGGGGCCGGGCGCAAGGAAGGTGAGCACCTTGATTGCATCGGTCACGCCCAGCATCTCGGCGCGGGTCAGCTTGACGGCAGGCGGCTCGCCGTAGTGTTCCAGAATATCCGTGTTGTCCATTCCCACAGGCGCGTAGATCGTGCCTGGCCCGAAGACCGTGTAGGGGAAGTGGCGATCTTCCAGCATCGCGGTCACGTCTGCCAGCAGATTGGCGGTCAGACGCCGCCGAATCATCCGGCCACCATCGAGATCGGCGAAAACAGCGCCGTTGAGCGTGATCTGCGGGCCGACGAGGCGCAGTTCGGCGATGTAAGGTCGGGCCGAGGCGAAGGTGCGACCGGTGGCGATCAGCACCCGTGCGCCCCCGGCCATACATGCGGCGACGGCGGCGGCGTTGACTGGACTAATGCGGTGCTGCGGGTCGAGCAGGGTGCCATCGAGGTCAAGGGCGATCAGGCGGAAGGACACGCACGTGGCCTTTCTGAGTCTACGCGGGCCGATCACCCAGCACCACAAAGGCGGGCATCGGAGAGCCAGGGGCGACAGCGCTCCGCACGCGGCGGTAGCCGACGGCCCCAACCTGCGCAACCAGATCGTCGCGGACGGCGAGGACATCAGCGGCGCTAGGGGCGTGGCGCGGCTGGAGGACAATCGCCAGGGTACTGCCGGGACGCATCACGCGGGCCACCTCGCGCAGATCGTCGGCCAGTCGGGGCCAGAACTGCACATTGTTCACCGCCAGCACCTTATCGAATCGGCCAACGTCGAAGGGCAGGGCGCTCACCGTACCAAGCCGCAAGCTCACCCGCCCAGCCTTCACCATCGCGGCGTTGCGCCGGGTGGCCTGTTCGACCATCAGCGGGGAGATATCAACGCCCTCCACGTAGCCGTTCCTTGCCCGGCGGGCCAGCGCCTGCACGGCCAACCCCGGCCCAAAGCCGATCTCAAGCACGTGGTCACCGGGCCGCACGGCCAGTTGGTCAATTGCCCACGCATTGAGATCACGGTTCGTGAGCGCCATTAGCCAACCGGCCAGACGCCCGCCCATGCCGTGGGGATTGCCGAACTGATCCTGGAACCGCTGTGCCATCCTGTGTCCTTGCGATGATCCGGTGATGCAAAGTGGTATTGTACCAGGAGTTAGGACGTCCTTGCAGAGACGAAGCATCGTTACGCAGGGCTGATGCAAAGTCACCCTCCGGCCCTCACCCCCTGCCCCTCTCCCTCACGGGGAGAGGGGGCTGGGGGGTGAGGGCTGCCCAGCGATCACACGACTTTGCATCAGCCCTGCATCGTTACGTGATCTCCTTGAGGTGCGCAATTTCCCTGAAACATCCGCTGTTATACTGTGTGAGACAAGATTTCAAATGGGCGCTCTTTGCGTGACGATCCTGCGGGGATGCGTGACGCGATAAGGCGATACCGGCGTGTCCTCACGGCCCGAAGGAGGGTCTATGGCTCGCGAGCCTCTACATGCTACCCTGTTCGATCTGCTTGGTCGTGGCGCTGTGAGCCACCCGGCCCTCGTGGCCCCCGACCGGCCCGACCTGAGCTATGCGGCGCTGCGGGAGAACGTGGCCGGGCTGGCCGCCCAACTCCAGGCCGCAGGCATTGGCCGTGGCGACCGGGTGGCTATCGCGATGGGCAACGGCCCGGAGTTGGTGATCGCCTTCCTGGCTGTCGCCACCGCCGCCACCGCCGCCCCGCTTAACCCCGCGTACCGCGCCGACGAGTTTGCTTTCTCCTATGAGGACACCTGTGCCACGGCGCTGCTTGTCCTCCCCGGCACCCAGGCCGATGCCCGCGCCGCCATGCGTCCCGGTATGCGGCTCATCGAGGCCACGGCCCAGTCCGACGGCACGCTGGCCTTCACCATAGACGCTTCGCCCTCAACCTTTAGCCCCCAACCTTCCTTCGCCACTCCTGACGATGTGGCGGTGATCCTGCATACCAGCGGCACCACCAGCCGACCCAAGCGCGTGCCCATTTGCCAACGCAACCTGGCCACCTCAGCCGCTAACATTATCGAAACCTACCAACTCGGCCCCGAGGATCGCGCCCTCTGCGTGATGCCGCTCTTCCACATCCACGGCATCGTCGCTTCCATGCTCAGCACCCTAGCCTCCGGCGGCACCCTGATCTGCCCGCCTGGCTTCGATGCGCTGCGCTTCTGGGGCTGGGTCGCGCAGTACCGGCCTACCTGGTACTCAGCCGTGCCCACTATGCACCAGATGCTCCTGGCCCGCGCTGAGCGCAACCGAGAGGTGATCCGTGACAATCCCTTCCGCTTCATCAGATCGAGCAGCGCGCCCCTGCCCCCGGTCGTGATGGAGCGGCTGGAGACGACCTTCGCTGCCCCGGTGCTGGAGAGCTACGGCATGACCGAGGCCAGCCACCAGATGACATCCAACCCGCTGCCGCCCGCCCCACACAAGGCTGGCCGCGTTGGTATCGGGATCGGCGTGGATGTGGGAATTATGGACAACGTCGGCAACCTGCTGGCCCAGGGCGAGCGCGGCGAGGTGGTGGTGCGCGGCGGCAATGTGGTGGATGGCTACGAGAACAACCCCGAGGCCAACGCTTCCGCCTTCAGCAATGGCTGGTTTCGCACCGGCGACCAGGGCTACCTCGATGCGGATGGCTATCTGGCCCTGACGGGTCGGCTCAAGGAGTTGATCAACCGGGGCGGCGAGAAGATCTCGCCTCTGGAGATCGATGACGTGCTCCTGCGTCACCCCGCCGTCGCTGAGGCTCTTGCCTTTGCTGTGCCCCACAAGACACTCGGCGAAGATATTCACGCGGCAGTGGTACTCAAGACCGAGGCCAGCGAGGGGGAACTGCGTGAACACTGCGCTCGCTCCCTGGCCGACTTCAAAATCCCACGCCAGATCCACATCCTCGACGCCCTGCCCCGTGGGGCCACCGGCAAGCTTCAGCGTATCAGCATGGCCATGACTCTCGGCCTCACAGTCTAGGAGAGCCTGGGCACCCGTGCCCACGAACCATTGTTATTTTGCAATGTGTGGGCAGCGAAGCCGCCCGCACATCGCAAAAGGAACCGCTATGCAACCACCGCTTATCGACGAGCACCGACTCGCCCCGTATATCTCCCTCTCACGTGCAGAGTGGGCCAGGCTGCGCAATGGGTCACGCCTGCCTCTGAGCCAGGCCCAGCTTCAGACAATGGTCAGCCTCAACGATAGCGTCTCGCTGGAGGATGTGGCCGACATCTACCTGCCGCTGGTGCGGCTTATCCAGCTTTACTATGAGTCTGCTCAGCAACTCTACCGTGAAACCAGCGCCTTCCTCGGCAGTCCGGCTGAAAAAGTACCCTATGTGATCGGCATCGCTGGCAGCGTGGCCGTTGGCAAGAGCAGCACCGCCCGTATTATCCAGGCGCTCCTGGCCAGCCACTCCGTCGCCCGTAGCGTGGATCTCGTCACCACCGACGGATTCCTCTACCCGAACCAACTGCTCCATGAGCGCGGGATCATGCATCGCAAGGGCTTCCCCGAGAGTTATGATCGTCGCCAGCTCATCCAGTTCATGGCCGATGTGAAGTCCGGCCACCCCCGCCTCGCCGCGCCGATCTACTCGCATCTGGTGTACGATATTGTGGATGATCAGGTGCAGATCGTGAATCAGCCCGATATTCTGATCGTTGAGGGACTGAACGTACTCCAGCGCGGCGGACAGCCCAACCGCCGCCCGCAGGTCTTCGTTTCCGACTTCTTCGACTTCTCGATCTACGTGGACGCCGACGAGTCCTTGCTCCAGCAGTGGTATATCGAGCGCTTCCTGCGGCTGCGCGAGACGGCATTCCGCGACCCGAACTCCTACTTCCGGCGCTACAGCGGGCTCAGCACCGACCATGCCATCTCTGTCGCCCAGCGGATCTGGCGCGAGATCAACGGAGTCAACCTTAGGCAGAATATTGAGCCCACCCGCGAGCGGGCCGACCTCATCCTGGAGAAAGGCCCTCGCCACACGCTAGAAATGGTGTCGCTGCGGAAATTGTAGATTGTCGCATTGCCTAAGAACGATAAAAAGAGGCAGTGGTATAATTGCGTGGGAGCGCCCAACGATGAGTGAGGAGATGTACGCATGAGCGAGACCACAGAGCTGGATCGACTTTCCGCAAACGCAATCCGTATCCTGGCAATCGACGGAGTTCAGAAGGCGAACAGTGGACACCCTGGGCTGCCCCTGGGTGTTGCCGATGTCGCCTATGTCCTCTGGTCGCGGTTTCTCAGCCACAACCCGGCGGATCCGCACTGGCCTAACCGCGACCGTTTCGTTCTCTCGGCGGGCCACGGATCGATGTTGATCTACGCGCTGCTGCACCTGACCGGCTACGATCTGTCGCTCGACGACCTGAAGCAGTTCCGCCAAGTTGGGAGCAGGACACCGGGGCATCCAGAGTACCACGATACGCCGGGCGTCGAGACGACGACCGGGCCACTCGGGCAGGGTATTGCGACAGCGGTGGGTATGGCCCTCGCCGAGCGCTGGTTGGCCACGACGTTCAATCGCCCTGGGGCGAGCGTGGTGGATCACCACACGTACGTGATCTGCGGCGACGGCGATTTGATGGAGGGGATCTCGCACGAGGCGGCGAGCCTGGCAGGTCACCTCAAGTTGGGTAAGCTGATCCTGCTCTACGACAGCAACAATATCTCACTGGTTGGCCCGACGAGCCTCTCTTTCTCGGAGAATATAGCCGAGCGCTTCAGTTCCTACGGCTGGCAGGTGGCTACGGTGGACGGCCACAATATCCCTGCGGTGGCCCAGGCGATGGCCGAGGCTAAGGATGACGCCGAGCGCCCGTCGATCATCATTTGTCAGACCCACATCGGCTTTGGCAGTCCGAAGCAGGACAGCCATACGTCGCACGGCGAGCCTCTCGGCGCGGCCAATGTGGTGAAGACGAAAGAGACTCTGGGCTGGCCAACCTCGCCGGACTTCTTTGTGCCCGACGAGGTGTACACGCACATGCGGCTGGCCCTTGAGGTTGGTGGGACGCGGCAGCGCGAGTGGGAGGCGACCCTGGCCCACTATAAGGCGTCGTACCCAGAGTTGGCCGCTCAGTGGGATCGGGTGTTTGCCAATGCGCTACCCGATAACTGGCCGCAGACGCTGCCGGTTTTCCCCGCCGACCCGAAGGCAAAGGGGACGCGCATGGCCTCGGGCGATATTCTGAACGCCATCGCCGCATCCTTCCCGCAGTTGCTCGGCGGCTCGGCTGATCTGCACTCCTCAGATCAGACCTACCTGAAGGGCTACGCCTCGATTACACCGGACGACTTCGGCGGACGCAACGTCCACTACGGTGTGCGCGAGCACGCCATGGGCGCGGCGCTCAACGGCATGGCCCTGCACGGCGGGGTGATCCCTTACGGCGGCACCTTCTTCGTGTTCTGCGACTACCTGCGCCCGGCGATCCGCCTGGCCGCGCTGATGAAGCTTCAGGTGGTGTATGTGTTCACCCACGATAGCATTGGCGTGGGCGAGGACGGGCCAACCCATCAGCCGGTAGAGCACCTGGCATCGCTGCGGATTATCCCTAACCTGGTGGTGTTCCGTGCCGGGGACGCGAACGAGGCGGCGATTGGCTGGCGTGTGGCGCTGGAGCGGCGCGATGGGCCGACGGCCCTGATCTTCACGCGGCAGAACGTGCCGACGCTGGATCGTACCGTGCTGGCTCCGGTTGAGGGCGCGCTGCGCGGCGGCTACGTGCTGCGGGCCGTCGAGAACCCACAGGTGATCTTGATCGGCACCGGCTCCGAACTGAGCCTCGCCCTGGAGGCGGGCGACATCCTGGCCGCGCAGGGCGTGGCCGCCCAGGTGGTGAGCTTGCCTTCCTGGGAACTCTTCGAGGCCCAGGACAAGAGCTACCGCGACAGTGTGCTGCCGCCCGAGTTGACGGCGCGGGTAGCGGTGGAGGCCGGCGTGTCAATCGGCTGGGATCGCTACGTGGGTTCACGCGGCGCGGTGGTTGGCCTCAACCGCTTCGGCGCGTCTGGCCCGGCCCCGGAGCTGTTTAAGAAGTTCGGCATCACCGCCGAGCATATGGCCGAGGTGGCGCTCCAGGTGATCGGCGGGTAACACACGCCTGATGAGTTAGGGGCCGTCAGACCAACTCTGTAGTTGGGCAATGACACGACGAGGCGAGGATGCGATAGTATTGCATCCTCGCCTCGTTGTGTGACTGTTAGAGCGGAATATTCCCGTGCTTGCGCGGCGGCATGCTCTGGCGCTTGGTGCGCGCCAGCCGCAAGGCTTTGATCAGGGCCGGGCGCGTCTCCTTCGGCTCGATCACCGAGTCGATATAGCCACGCTCTGCCGCAACATAGGGGTTTGCGAAGCGCCCCTGGTAGTCCTCGACCAGTTCGACCATGCGCTCTGCCGGGTTCGTCGCCTCGGTCAGTTCCTTGCGGAAAATGATCCGCACCGCCGCGTCTACCCCCATCACCGCGATCTCCGCCGTGGGCCAGGCGAAGTTAAAGTCGGCGCGGATGTGTTTGGATGCCATCACGTCGTAGGCTCCGCCGTATGCCTTGCGGGTGATCACCGTGAGCTTTGGCACCGTGGCCTCGCAGTAGGCGTAGAGCAACTTGGCCCCGTGGCGGATGATCCCGCCGTACTCCTGCTGCGTCCCCGGCATAAAACCCGGCACGTCCACAAATGTTACCAGCGGAATGTTGAAGGCGTCGCAGAAGCGCACAAAGCGGGCCGCCTTGTTTGAGCTGTCAATGTCCAGCGTACCGGCCATATGCGTCGGCTGGTTGGCCACCAGGCCCACCACGTTGCCGTCGAGGCGGGCGAATCCGATCACGATGTTGCGCGCCCAGAAGGGCTGTACCTCGAAAAAGAAGCCGTCGTCCATCACCGACTCAATCACCGTGACCATATCGTACGCCTTGCGCGGGCTGTCGGGGATGAGCGTCTGGAGCGACTCGTCCATGCGCTCCGGGTCGTCGCTGGGCGTCACGTAGGGCGGGTCGTCCATGTTGTTCGCCGGCAGGAACGAGAGCAGGGTGCGCAGTTGCTCAAAACAGTGCGGCTCGTCGTCGGCGGCGAAGTGGGCCACGCCGCTGCGCGAGTTGTGGCTCATCGCCCCGCCCAGTTCCTCAAATCCGACCTCCTCGCCCGTGACCGTCCGGATCACATCGGGGCCGGTGATGAACATCTGGCTGCTGCCCTTCACCATCATGATGAAGTCAGTCATCGCTGGCGAGTAGACCGCCCCACCGGCGCATGGCCCGGCGATCACCGAGAGCTGCGGGATCACGCCGCTGCTCAGCACGTTGCGGTAGAAGATCTCCGCGTAGCCGCCCAGACTTACCACACCCTCCTGGATGCGTGCGCCGCCGCTGTCGTTGATGCCGATGCAGGGCACGCCCATTCGCACCGCGAGATCCATCACCTTGCAGATCTTCTCGGCAAACACCTCGCCAAGCGACCCGCCAAAGACCGTAAAATCCTGTGCGAAGAGGCAGATCGGGCGACCCTCGACCGTGCCGTGCCCAGTGATCACGCCGTCGCCCAACGGTTTGCGCTTCTCCATACCAAAAGCCGTCGTGCGGTGGACAGCGAAGGCGTCGAGTTCGACAAACGAGCCGGGGTCAACCAGCAGATCGATCCGTTCGCGGGCGGTGAGCTTGCCGCGCTCGTGTTGCCGGGCCTCAGCCGCAGCGTCGTTATGCAGGGCGTGTGCGCGGCGGCGGCGCAGTTCCTCGATCTTCTCAGCGGTGGTATGTGACATGATAAAAATCCTTATGAGCGATATGTCCGTCGCCCCTGCGTGATCACGCGCCAGGCGAAGCAAGGCACCGCGTTCATGATGCGCCGCCAGCGGCTCGGCTGGCGAGCCAGCCGATAGACCCACTCAAGGCCGAGGCGACGGATGAGGGCGGGAGCGCGCTGCACCCGCCCGGAGAGGTAGTCGAACGTGCCGCCGACCCCAACGGCCAGCGGCACCTGGAGAAATGGCTGGTTGCGGGCAATCCAGAGATCTTGCTGCGGGTGCCCGTAGGCCACCAGCAAGATATGCGGTCGAGCCGCCGCGATCATCTGGCGCAGGAACGGCTCGTGGCGCGGCTGCGGTGATCCGGCAAAAGCCCCAGCGACGATCAGCCCTGGGTAGCGGGCCTGGAGTACAACGGCGGTCGCCTCTGCCACCCCAGGGGCCGCGCCTAGCAGGAACATGCGATGGCCCTGGGCGGCGGCTCGTTCGGCCAACCGCAACGTCAGTTCCACGCCGGTTACCCGGCCCCGCAGCGGTGTGCCAAGGTAGCGCGCCGCCAGCAGCAGCCCAAATCCGTCGGCGGTGGCAATGTCAGCGTGGGCCAGCACACTGCGGAACGCCGGGTTGACCTGGGCCTCCATCACAAACTCAGGGTTCACTGTAACAATGTGATGCGGGCCACCTGCGACGATGAGCGCGTCGATCTGCACAAGAGCTTCATCCTCGGTCAGATTGTCTACGACAACCCCAAGGATGGTCATACGTCGCTGAGCCATGGCTGAAGGTTCAGGGCTGAAGGCTGAAGGTTCCACGGCCCCTATTATGCGCGGTGAAGATACAATTTGCTAGGGTGGACAGCATTATAGCGCAGAATAGCGCCCGCGCAGCGACATGCTATAATGCGGCGCAGAGTTTGTGCCATCATCAATAACATGTCTGCAATCCGCAATCTGCAATCCGCAATCTGCAATCTACAATTGAGGAGCTACTATGTACCGCTCGCACACATGTGGCGAGCTGCGCCAGGAGCATGCAGGCCAAGAGGTGACGCTGGCGGGCTGGGTTCATCGCCGCCGCGACCATGGCCCGCTGATCTTTGTCGACCTGCGTGACCGCTACGGGATCACCCAGGTTGTCTTTGACTCGGCCAGCCCTGAGGTTCACGCTGTGGCCGAGGAGTCACGCTCCGAGTATGTGATCCAGATCCGTGGGCTGGTGCGCAGCCGCCCCCCCGAGGCGCATAACCCGGATCTGTCCACCGGCGATGTCGAGGTCGTGGCCCTGTCGGCCAGCGTGCTCAACCCGGCCCGCACCACGCCCTTCTATATCGCCAAGGAGGGCGGCGAGGAGGAGTCGCTGCGCCTGAAGTATCGCTACCTCGACCTGCGGCGCGAGCGGATGCAGCGCAATATGATCCTGCGCCACCGGGTAGTCAAGTTTATGCGTGACTTCCTCGACGCTCAGGGCTTCCTTGAGATCGAGACGCCTATTCTGATCAAATCCACCCCTGAGGGTGCCCGTGATTACTTGGTGCCCTCGCGTGTTCACCCCGGCGAGTTCTACGCCCTGCCGCAAAGCCCCCAGCAGCTTAAGCAACTGCTCATGGTGGCTGGCTACGATAAGTATTTTCAGGTCGCCCGCTGCTTCCGCGACGAGGATCTACGCGCCGACCGCCAGCCCGAGTTTACCCAGCTTGATATGGAGATGAGCTTTGTCGAGCAGGAGGATGTGATCCACCTGACCGAGCAGCTCTTCACGGAACTCTGCGCGGCGGTGGTGCCCCATAAGCGTGTGCCTACGCCCTTCCGCCGCCTTACCTACGCCGAGGCGATGGAGCGATACGGCAGCGATAAGCCCGACCTGCGCTACGACCTGGAGCTGGTGAATTTGGGCGATCTGCTGGCATCCACGCCCTTCAACGTGTTCAAGGGCGCACTGGAGAGCGGCGGCCAGGTGAAGGGGCTGCGCGCCCCCGGCTGCGCTGGGTACTCGCGCAAGCAGATCGACGAACTGACCGACATCGCCCGTGGCAGCGGCGTAAAGGGTCTGGCCTGGGCCGCCATCCCCGCCGACGGCGGCGATGTGCGCTCCTCGTTCGCCAAGTTCCTCGGCGAGGGCGAGCTTCAGGCGATCATTGCCCGCCTCGAAGGTCAGCCCGGCGACCTCCTGCTGATCGTGGCCGACCGGCCCGGTCTTGTCGCCACTACCCTCGACAAGCTGCGCCGCGAAATCGCCGAGCGCCTCAAACTGGCCGATCCGAACGTCCTCAACTTTAGTTGGGTGGTCGATTTCCCGCTGCTGGAGTGGAACCCCGATGAAAACCGCTGGGACGCCGTCCACCACCCGTTCACTGCGCCGCAGGACGAGGATCTGCCGCTGATGACCAGCGACCCCGGCAAGGTGCGGGCCAAGGCGTATGACGTTGTCCTGAACGGCTATGAAGTTGGCGGCGGCAGCATTAGAATCCACCGCCGCGATGTGCAGCAGCAGCTCTTTGACCTGCTGGGCATCAGCCAGGAGACGGCCCTTTCGCAATTCGGCCACATGCTTGAGGCGTTTGAGTATGGTGCGCCCCCGCACGGCGGCATTGCCCCCGGTATCGACCGGATCGTTATGCTGCTGGCCGACGAAAGCACCATCCGCGAGGTTATGGCCTTCCCCAAGACCCAGCAGGCCGCAGATCTGATGACTAACGCGCCCTCAGAAGTGGACGAGCGTCAACTCCGCGATCTGCACATTCGCTTAGCGAAGTAGGTGCCCGCAGTACGATAGTATTGCCGCAATTGACACGGTTCAGAACAGCGTGACCGTGAGGCGATGAGGCGAGGACGCGAGGACGCGAGGGCGCGAGGACGCGAGGACGCGAGGGCGCGAGGGCGCGGTGACATCGCCACATCGCCACATCGCCTCCTCGCCTCCTCGCCACATCGCCTCCTCGCCTCCTCGCCTCCTCGCCTCACCGCCTCCTCGCCTCACCGCCTCCTCGCCTCCTCGCCTCCTCGCCTCACCGCCTCCTCGCCTCCTCGCCTCCTCGCCTCCTCGCCTCCTCGCCTCCTCGCCTCACCGCCTGCCCCTCTCCCTCACGGGGAGAGGGGAGTTTCTTCATCAGGATGCGCTCGGCTCCCCCTCTCCCGTTCAGGGAGAGGGGGCTGGGGGGTGAGGGCTGTCCGGCGACCACACGACTTTGCACATGCCCTGAATTAGTGAGCGGGACGGGGATGCACAATCGCCCCCGTTACGATATACTGTAAGGGCGTGTGCTGTCTTTTGTACATCCGTCCTATGTCTCAGCCCAACGAGCTGGAGGCTCCGCAAGGAGGCCGATCCGATGTCAAAGCGCATCTTGATCGTCGATGATGACCCGGACATCCGCCGCATTGTCACGATGACGTTGAGCGAGGACTCTCCATATGAGGTGAGCGCTGTCTCATCAGCCGAGGCTGCGCTGCTGCACGTCTCACGCCAGCCGGTGGATCTGCTCTTTACCGATATTCGGATGCCGGGGATGAGCGGGCTCGATCTGGTGCGGCGGGTGCATGAGCTTGATCCAAACACGGCGGTCATCGTCTTCACCGTTAGCCCTGAGGACCTCTCCCCAGAACGCGCTGCCGAGCTGAATGTTGACTTCCTGCTGGCAAAGCCCGTGAATCCTGATCGCCTGCGTATGACGGTCGATACGCTGCTGAATCCGATCAAGCAGATACCGCGCCCCTCGCAACTGGCGAGCCATCGTGCCGAGGAACACGTCTTACACGACGTACCAGAGGCAAACCCGGTGACGCCGCCTGTGGTCACCGGGCCGCTTGGGCAGCGCGTCTCCGCCCTGCGGGCCAAGCAACAGACGGATATCCTCAGCGATCCGCAGGTTGCGGTGCGACTGACCCCCAGCCAATCGGGGCGGACTGGGCGCAGTTATTCGGACACACAAATCGAGCAGGTGCGCCTGGCGCTCAAGGATCTGGCGATGGAGCCGGATGTCTACTGCGCAGTACTCGCTGACATGAGCGGGATGGTGCTAACCCACTGGAGCCGCCAACGCGATATTAACGTCACGGTGGTCGCTGCCCTGGCTGTAGGGAATACGCTGGCGATGGCCGAGATCAGCCGTAACCTGGGCCAGCGTCAGCCCGGTCATCTGGTGATCCACGAGGGCCAGGATCAGAGTATCATTATGGCGACCATCGGCGATCTACTTCTGCTGATCGCGATTGGCCCAAACGCCTCGCTTGGCTGGGCGCGAATTACGGTGATGCGGGCCTGCGAGGATATTCAGCGCATTGTACCCGGCGGGTGATGTCTGTCGGTTTGACACCCCCTGTTGACTTTGTTATAATGGCTGAGGTTCAGGGCGGTCAAGCCGCTCTATTTTCTTGTTGCCAAAAACGATCTGAAGTAGCAGCACTGGCGTGACGGTTGGCGCGGTATCACCGTTTTCTGTTGCACCGCTGCCCCAAGGAGCATGGACGTGTACGCGATTATTCGTGACCGCGGTATGCAGTACCGCGTAGAGAAGGGCCAGGTTGTCAACATCGACCTGCTCGACGTTGAACCAGGAAGCCAGATCGAGCTAAGTGAAGTGCTGCTGATCGGCAATGGCGATGTCGTACAAGTTGGTGTTCCGCTGGTGAGCGGAGCCGTGGTGAAGGCCGAGGTGCTGGGCGTGAAGAAGGGCGAGAAGATTATCGTCTTCCGTTACCGCAATAAGAAGCGCTACCGCCGTCGCACCGGTCACCGCCAATCCTACACCGAGATCAAAATCAGCGATATTGTGGCCTAACTGTTGCCGCTGGCGCGTCATACCAAGGGGCTCTCGCCTCGGGAGAAACGATTATGGCACATAAAAAGGGAATGGGCAGTTCGCGCAACGGTCGCGACAGCAAGCCGAAGATGCGCGGCGTGAAGCGCTACGGCGGGCAGTTGGTCGAGCCGGGCAACATTATTGTTCGCCAGTGCGGCACGAAGATTAAACCCGGTAAGAACGTCGGCCTTGGTCGCGACTACACCATCTACGCGATGATCGAGGGCCACGTTGAGTTTAAGTTTATCTCGCGTGACCAGAAGATGGTCAGTGTGATCCCGGTCGCGCCACCGGCCCCGCCGGTCGCCGCCGCCGATTAACTGGCAGCCCACCACGAAGCTATCGGGCAGGTACCCCGGCAGCGGCCGGCCCCTCCCAGAACATGGAGCAATCAGTGAAAAAGGGAATCCACCCTAAGTACCATACCGAAGGGATCGTCTGTACGACCTGTGGCACCAACTGGAAGATCGGCTCGACGCGCCCCAACCTGCGCGTTGAGATCTGCGCCAACTGCCATCCGTTCTACACGGGCGAGCAGCGTATCGTGGACACCGCCGGTCAGGTTGACCGCTTCATGAAGCGGCTTAGCGCGGCCCAGGATCGCCAGGCCAGCATTGAGAAGCAGCGCAGTTCCCGCAGCGCGCCCGCCCCAAAGAAGAGTCTGCTCAAGGAGATCTACGGCGACGAGGCGTAATCCGTCGTAGCAGACGCACAAAGCGGCGGGCCACCGG
>CAIRFY010000316.1 GCA_903877945.1 uncultured Oscillochloris sp.
CTAGGGGGGGTACGTATGCCAAGAGTGTAAAGTAAATGTGGCCCCCCTGAACCCTGAACCCTGAACCCTAAAACCTTGCACCTGAACCCTGAACCCAAAACCCAAAACCCAAAACCCAAAACCCAAAACCCAAAACCTAATGAGCATCTCCCAGCTCCCCTTAGCTCTCGCCCAGCGCCACCATAACCGCCAGCTCTTCGCCGACCGCTACCTCGATGAGACTCTGCCCCGCCGGGGCGCGTGGCTCGACCTGCTCGACGAGGCTGCGCCAGTGCTGAGTCAGGTCGGCGCGCTCCTTGCGGCCTTTGTCCCCTCGACTAACGAGTCGCAGACCGAGCACGAGTTGGTGCGCCCGGTGCTGGTCGCCCTCGGCCACACCTTTGAGGTGCAGGCCAGCCTACATACGCCGGCTGGCACCAAGAAGCCGGACTATGTCTTCTATCGCGATCTGGCCGCGCTCCAGGCGAATAAAAACCGCGTGCTGGCAGAGGCTGACCTCGACGCGGCCCTGGCCGTGGGCGATGCGAAGTACTGGGAGCGCAAGCTCGATGTCTCCAGCAAGGGCGAGATCGACGAGATTAGCCGGGTTCCGGCCCGCCAGATTGCCTTCTATATGCTGCATAGCGGGGTCACCTGGGGCATCCTTACCAATGGCCGTCGCTGGCGCCTCTACCACAAGGATACGGCCCGCCGGGAGGAGATCTTCTACGAGGTTGACCTGAAGGATTTGGTCGAGGCCAATGACCCCCGAGCTTTCCTCTATTTCTACGCCTTCTTCCGCCGCGCCGCGTTTGAGCCGCCTGTCGGCGATGCGCTCACTCTCGACGGCATGCTCCGCGAGAGCGTGGACTACGCCCGTGGCGTCTCTGAGTCGCTCAAGGCCCAGGTCTTCGACGCCCTGCGCCATATCGCTCAGGGTTTCCTCGATTATCCCCGCAATGGATTCCCTATCGGTACGGGCGCAGCCGATCCTGCTGCGCCCCTCCAGGTGATATACGCCAACAGCCTGATCGTCCTCTACCGGCTGCTGTTTATTCTCTACGCCGAGGCCCGCGAGCTACTGCCCCTGCGCGAGAGCCTGAGCTACCGCGACGACTACAGCCTCTACGCGATGGTGCGCGATGTGGGCCGCCGCCTCGATAGCGGCATGAGCCTGCTGGTTGATACCGGACAGACATGGGCGCATCTGCGCGACCTCTTTGGGATCATCAACCTCGGCAGTCCGCCCCTGCGCGTGGCCACTTTTAACGGCGGCCTGTTCGACCCGCAGCGCCACTCGTTCCTCGATCACTACAGCGTCGGCGATGCCCAGCTTCAACTGGCCCTCGACAAGCTGGCCCGCGTCATCCAGCCGCAGACCGGCCTGCGCGAGTTTATTGACTACCGCGACTTGGCCGAGCGTCACCTGGGTACGATTTACGAGGGGTTGCTGGAGTATCATCTGGAGAAGGATGATCCCGGCCCTGAGGGCTTTTCCATCGCCCTCGTCAACGATAAGGGCGAGCGCCACCGCACCGGATCCTATTACACCCCCGACTTCGTGGTGCAGTACATTGTCGAGCAGACCCTGCGCCCCGTCCTTGACGCCGCTGTCGCTGAAAAAAAGACCGACGCCGAGAAGATCGCGGCGGTGCTGGCCGTCAACTGCGTGGATCCGGCCATGGGCAGCGGCCACTTCCCGGTCGCGGCGACGGAGTACATCGCCCGCTATCTGGTGGAAATTGGGGTATCGCCGCCCACCTCGGCAGGGAGTGAAGGCGAAGAATCCGACCTCGCGTACTGGAAGCGCCGCGTGGCCCAGAGTTGCATCTACGGGGTTGACCTGAACCCGCTGGCGGTTGACCTGGCCAAGCTCTCGCTCTGGCTGTCCACCGCCGCCAAGGGCCGCCCGCTCTCGTTCCTCGACCACCACCTGCGCTGTGGCAACGCCCTGGTCGGCACCCGCGCCAGCGAACTGGATGATTCACGGGGCGGTCTCCCCCTTGCCCGCCGCAGTAGGAAAGTGCGAGCCAAAGGTTCTCCCCCCTCTCCCGCTCAGGGAGAGGGGGGCCGGGGGGGTGAGGGTCACTCCCAACTCAGCCTGCTCGATGACGCGGCCTTCGCCGGGGCGATGAGCAGCGCCGTGGGCAGTATGTGGCTGATCGAAGATAGCGCCGGGTACACGGTGAGTGATGTCAAAGAGCAGGAGCGCATCTACGAGACGGTGCGGGCCGGGCTGACCGAGCGCTTCGCCGTCCACGCCGATCTAGCGACGGCGGCGGGCTTTGGCGCGGCCCCCGAGCGCAGCATGTGGCGGGCTATCGCCGACTACGCGCAGCGGCCTGATGGCGCGTTCGCTACCCCGGCCTTCGAGCGCCCTCTGGAGCAGATCCGATCCTTGCACGCGGCCCAGCGTTTCTTCCACTGGGATCTGGAGTTCCCCGAAGTCTTCTACGACCGCCACGGTCGCCCGCTGGGTGATCAGGCCGGTTTCGATGTGGTGATCGGCAACCCGCCCTACGTCCGCCAGGAGCAACTCGGCCCGCTCAAGCCGTTCTTCCAGCAGGCATATGCCGAAACCTACAGCGGCACCGCTGACCTGTTTGTCTATTTCTTCCACCAGGGCGTGAAACTGCTGCGCCAGGGCGGCGCAATGAGCTATATCAGTAGTAATGCGTGGCTTCAGACCAACTATGCTGCGCCGCTGCGTCGTTTTATCCGCGAGCGGACGACATTGGAAAACCTGATCGACCTAGGAAATAATCGCACCTTTGAAGAGGCTCCCGATGTTTGCCCATCTATCCTCGTGATTAGAAACAACACACCGCCTGATGAGCATCGTTTCATGGCGGTAGAGTTTCAGCGCGGAGAAGAACCACAGCTCATTCCAAGTGTGCTTGATGCAAAGACGGTTCATATTGCGCAGCACGATCAGCCTGATACCGGCTGGCAGATCGAGGGTGATGAACTGCGCTCAGTGTTCAAGAAACTGATCGTAGGGGGTCAACCACTCGGCAAGGTGGTTGAAGATCGTATATATCGCGGTGTACTGACTGGTCTCAATGATGCTTTCATAATTGACCAGACAACCCGAGATCGTATTGTTAGGGCGGATCCTGACAGTACTCTTAGACTCAAACTACTCTTTCGAGGCGAGGATTTGCGACCTTGGTATCAAGAAGCTGAGGGTCGCTGGCTCATTCTTTTTCCGAATCACTGGACGGAGCAGACATTTGGGGCGGGGCTAGATGAAGCAACCGCTTGGACGAAACTACGCGAACGACATCCGCTCATTGCGGCGCATCTTGAACCATTCACCGCCGCTGGACAGGCTCGCGGTGATAAAGGTGCCTACTGGTGGGAGATGCGGCCCTGCAACTACTATCACGCCTTTAGCACTCCGCGAATCTACTGGCCTGAGATTGGCAAGATTCCTCGCTTTTCGTGGAGTGATTCTGAGGACTATATCAACAACAAGGGTTTTGTCATTGCCAAGGCTGACCCCTATCTCTTGGGCCTTCTCCAGTCAAGATGTACGTGGTTTATCATCTCGAAACTTTGCCTTCATAATAAATTCCGTGGCGGTTTATGGGAATATCACACCCAGCCCCAATTCATCTCCCGCCTCCCCATCCCCGACGCACCACCCGCAGAGCGCGAAACCATCGGCGCGTTAGCGATGACCATCACCGGCGAGGCCAAGGCCCGCTACCAGTTATACCGGCGGGCGCGCAACCGCATCCAGAGCGACCTGGGCGCGGCGGGGAAGGTACTTAACCAGAAGCTGACAGCCTGGTGGAACCTGGACTTCCCGGCCTTCCGCACCGAGATCCAGAAAGTCTTCAAGCGCGACATCGCCCTGAAAGAGCGCGACGACTGGGAGGAGTGGCTCGGAGTCCAGCGCGAGAAACACCGCCAGCACACCGCCGCCATCATCGCCGGCGAGATCGAACTGAACCGGCGGGTCTACCACCTCTTCGACCTGAACGCCGAGGAGATCGCGATCATCGAGACCAGTACGAAGTATCAATACGGCGAAGTGTAGCCTCAGACAAGGTTTCAGGTGCGAGGTTTCAGGTTTCAGGTCGAGCGCATCAAAATGCCACATTCTGGCATGGAACTGTGTCTTAGGCATGGTTCAGAACAGCTTTACAGTGTGGCGGAGACGCGATGAGGCGAGGATGCGATAGCATCGCCTCGTCGCATCCTCGCTTCATCGCCATACTGTAAAGCTGAAACCTAGCACTTGAAAC
>CAIRFY010000317.1 GCA_903877945.1 uncultured Oscillochloris sp.
AGGCATGGTTCAAACCAGCTTAACAATTCAGCGACGAAACGATGACGCGGTGAGGCGCTCCGTATCGCCTCATCGCCTCATCGCCTCATCGCAAGACGGTCACGCTGAATGTGCCCATTCTGCTTCAGCCGGCTAAAGCCTTGACTCCTCTTCACAACCGGAATGGGACTGCTATATTCTTCTAATCCCCATCATCCATCGGCACCAACCGCTTGCGCAGCGCGTATATCGCCACCTGCGTGCGGTCTGCGAGATGAAGCTTGGAGAGAATATTTGACAAGTGAGTCTTACTTGTCTTCTCTGAGATGATCAGCGTATCGGCGATTTCTTTGTTTGACATGCCTTTGGCCACCAGGCGCAGCACGTCCATTTCACGCGGGGTGAGATGATCAACCGGGGCCTCGGACGAGCGCGGCGTGCTGAACTCCTGCATCAGCTTGGCCGCCACCTCGGGGTGCAGCACCGCCTCGTTGCGCTGCGCGGCGCGGATGGCGTGGGCCAGTTCCTCGGGGGAGATGTCCTTGAGCAAGTACGAGATCGCGCCGGCCTTGATCGCGGGGAAGACCTTGTTATCGTCGCTGAAGCTCGTCAGCACAATCACCTTGCTGCTCGGGCTGACTGTTTTCACCTGGCGTGTCGTCTCAACCCCATCGATTCCGGGCATCACCAGATCCATCAGCACCACATCCGGCAGGAGATCACGGGCCAGTTGGACGCCCTCGATGCCGCTGCCCGCCTCGCCCACCACCTCAATATCGTCCTGTAGCTCCAGAAAGTCGCGCAGACCCTGGCGCACCACGCGGTGATCGTCGATCAGCATGACGGTAATAACGTCCATGTGGCTCCTCTGTATTCGTCAATACAGTTTCCCGAAAGTTCGTATGGAGTTCCGGGAGCGCGGGCATCCCGCCCGCCCCGGCCCGGATGTGGGCGAGACGCCCGCGCTCCCAGGACGCCCAACCCGGTACGGACTTCCAGAAGGCTGTTACTCTAGTTTCTATATAGTGCGTAATACATTATCAGAACGTCCGACTCCACTCTTTGGGCCAGCGCTCAACGACCACCTTCGTCTCGGTGTAAAACTCCACGCCATGATGGCCCTGGGCGTGCAGGTCGCCAAAAAAGCTCTCGTTCCAGCCCGAGAAGGGGAAGTAGGCCATGGGTGCGGGTACGGCGATATTCACGCCGATGTTACCAGCGCGGGCTTCGTGGCGAAACTTACGCGCCGCCGCGCCTGAACTGGTGAAGATGCAGGCCATATTGCCGTAGCGGTTGGCGTTGACTATCGCGATGGCCTGATCCAGATCATCGACGTGCATGAGGCTGAGTACCGGCCCGAAAATCTCGGTGTACGCCAACTCGCCGCCGGGGTTCACGTGGTCGAGGATGGTGGGCGAGATAAACGCGCCGGTCTCGTAGCCAGATACCGATGTGCCGCGCCCGTCCACCAGCAGCTCGGCACCCTCCTGGCGACCCATACCAATCAGATGCTCGATTCGCTCACGGCTCTGCTGCGAGATCACCGGCCCCATTTCCACGCCCGCGTCGAGGCCATAACCCACCTTACGGTTGCTGGCAAGATCGGCGATCCGCTCGACAAACTCCTGGCGGGCCGTGCCGATGGTGATGGCGACGGAGGCAGCCAGGCAGCGTTGGCCCGCGCAGCCGAAGGCGGAGTCGGCCAGGATCTTGGCGGTCATGTCCATATCGGCGTCGGGCAGGATGATCACCGGGTTTTTGGCCCCGCCCTGGCACTGGGCGCGCTTGCCGTTGGCCGTGGCTCGGCTGTAGATATACCTAGCCACTGGGGTGCTACCCACGAAGCTGACCGCCCGGATAGCAGGGTGATCAAGGATGGCGTCAACCGCCGCCTTACTGCCGTTCACCAACTGGACGACGCCGTTGGGCAGGCCAACCTGCTCAATCAAGGCGAAGAGTTTCTGGCTACTCAGCGGCACCTTCTCGGAGGGCTTGAGGATGAAGCAGTTGCCGCAGGCGATGGCGTAGGGCATATACCAGAGCGGGATCATGAACGGGAAGTTGAAAGGCGTGATCGCCGCCACCACGCCGACCGGCTGGCGAAACATATGCTCGTCAATACCGCGAGCGATGTCCTCGTTGTTGTAGCCCTGCATAAGCGAGGGAATGCCAGCGGCCACCTCCAGGTTCTCGATGCCGCGCTGGATCTCGGCCCGGGACTCGCCAAGGGTTTTGCCGCACTCCTCGGTGATCGTGCGGGCGAGATCGTCGATGTTGGCCTCGATCAGCGCCTTGAGCCGAAAGAGCGGCTGGATGCGCTCGCCAGCGGGGGTCGCCCGCCAGTCGGCAAAGGCAGCCAGGGCGGCCTCGGCGGCGCGGGCCACCTCGGCGGCGGGGCTCAGCGGCACCTCCGCCAGAGTCTCGGCGGTAGCCGGGTTGACCACCGGCAGAACCTCGGCGTCGGCCTTCAGCCATGCGCCATTGATGTAGTTCGCTAGTCGTGTAACTGTGGTCATGGGAGTAGTCCTTTAGCCGCAATACCTTTCAAATAACGAGTCTACCGCCGATCAGTCCTCACCCCCCAGCCCCCTCTCCCTGAACGGAAGAGGGGGAGTATTCCGCACCAGGAAGGGATATACTCCCCTCTCCCCGTGAGGGAGAGGGGCTGGGGGTGAGGGGGCAAGGTCGGCTCGGCTTATTCGAAAAGTATTGCCTTTAGCCGACCTCGGCCACCCGCACGGGCCGACCCTCGGCATAACTCAGTTTCGCCGCGAGGGCCACCACCAGCGCCGCCCGCGCATCGTGGCCGGTTACTGCGACTGGCTGGCTGGACGCCACCGCCGCGACGAAGGATTCGATCTCGGCGGCGAACGCCTCGACATAACGATCCATAAAGAAGTTCAGCGGCAGATCGCGGCGCACCGACTCGCCGGTGCTGATCACAGCGCTGTTCGGGTAGTTATTCTGGGCCTGGATGGAACCCTTGCTGCCAAACACCTCGGCGCGCTGATCGTAGCCGTAGACGGCGCGACGGCTGTTGTCAATGCTGCCAATCGCTCCGCTGGCGAAGCGCAGCAGAGTCACGTGGGTGTCGATGTCGCCAGCCGCGCCGATGGCCGGGTCAACCATGACGCCGCCCTGGACATAGACCTCGACGATCTCGCTGCCGGTGAGGAAGCGGGCCATATCCCAGTCGTGAATGGTCATATCGAGAAAGATTCCGCCTGATGGGCCGACATACGCAATCGGGGGCGGCGCGGGGTCGCGGCTGATGATGTGTACGATCTCGACGGTGCCGATCTCGCCGTCGGCCACCGCCCGGCGCACGCGGGCGAAGTTAGCGTCGAAGCGCCGGTTGAATCCGACCTGGAGCGTAACCCCGGCGCGCTCGGCGGCGGCCACCGCCATGTCGTTTTGCTCAAGGCTGAGGGCCACCGGCTTCTCGCAGAAAATATGCTTACCGGCGGCGGCAGCGGCGACGATCAGGTCGGCGTGGGTGTCGGTGGGCGTGCAGATCAGCACCGCGTCAATCGTCGGGTCGGCCAGGATACTCTGGTAGTTAGGGGCGATGCTACGGATACGGTACTTCTCGGCCAGCGCCTGCGCCGCCGCCGGGACGGGATCGGCCACAGCGGCAAGCTCAGCGCTGGCGACGCGGTAGGCAATCGTGCGGGCGTGGACGCGGGCGATCCGGCCAGCGCCGATCATCCCGATCTGGAGGGTACGGCTCATAGGGTATTCTCCTTCACAAAATTGACATAGAGTAGATATTTTATTGTTGTGAAAAATTATATTGTTTTGATGGGGCCAGCCA
>CAIRFY010000318.1 GCA_903877945.1 uncultured Oscillochloris sp.
ACCAATGCATTGTTCCCCCCCGCGTGCGGGGGGGAACCAACCAATGCATTGTCCCCCCCCGCGTGCGGGGGGGCTAGGGGGGGTAATTCAAACTACAACTGTAGTATTAGCCATTGTTCGCAATACCGCAAAAATCGCGCTGTCTTCGTTTTCTTTGCGCCTTCGCGCCTTTGCGTCACATGTACGGATGCTTTGACGCAAAGCCGCAAAGCCGCAAAGAATCTCGCTTTGCGCCTTCGCGCCTTTGCGTCACATGTACGGATGCTTTGACGCAAAGCCGCAAAGCCGCAAGGAACGTGACGAACCGTAGACCTGACACCTGAAACCTAGCACCTGAAACCCCGTCTTATACGCGATCATCGCCCACCACCCCCGCAAGTGCAGCACGTATCGTCGTATTGAGGCGCTCGCTCGTCACCATATGTTCTTCGAGTCTCTCGCGGAGCGCCGCAAAGCGCACCTCAAACGACACCGCATCGGCCTCGACCTCTTCGGCACCCACGTAACGCCCCGGCGTCAGGATATGGCCGTGCCCACGGATCTGCTCACGCGACGCCGACGTGCAGAAACCGGCCACATCAGTGTACGTTTCCGCCTGAGGTTCACCGCGCCAGGCGTGGTAGGTATCGGTGATACGCTGCACATCGGCGTCGGAGAGTTCGCGGCGGGTGCGATCAACCAACTGACCGAGTTTGCGGGCGTCAATGAAGAGTACCTGGCCGCGTCGGTCACGCCAGCCTTTACCGGGGTTCTTGTTGCGGGCCAGAAACCAGAGACAGGCCGGGATTTGGGTGGAGTAGAAGAGTTGCCCAGGCAGCGCGACCATACAATCAACCACATCGCGCTCAAGCAACTCGCGGCGAATGTCGCCCTCACCCGACTGCGTAGACGACATCGAGCCATTGGCCAGCACCACGCCAGCGGTGCCATTGGGCGCAAGGTGATGGTAGATATGCTGGAGCCATGCGTAGTTCGCATTGCCTACCGGGGGCACACCAAAGGCCCAACGCACATCATCGCGCAGCCGGTCGCCGCCCCAATCCGAGATATTGAACGGCGGATTGGCAAGCACGACATCGGCTTTCAGATCGCGCAGTTCGTCTTTGTGGAAACTGCCATCGTTATTCCAGCGAATGTCGGAGTCAATACCGCGCACCGCGAGGTTCATCTTAGCCAGTCGCCAGGTCGTATAGTTCGACTCCTGCCCGTAGATCGCAATGTCGCCAATACGCCCGCCGTGTTCTTTGACAAACTTCTCTGACTGCACAAACATCCCGCCCGAACCGCAGCACGGATCATAGATGCGGCCCTGGTAGGGTTCGAGCATCTCGACCAGCACGCGCACCACCGAGCGCGGCGTATAAAATTCACCGCCGCGTTTACCCTCGGCACCCGCAAACTGACCCAGAAAATACTCGTAGACCCGGCCAAGAATATCCTTAGAGCGGTTGCTCTCCTCATTCATCGCAATGCCCGAGATCAGATCGATCAACTCACCCAGCATGACCTTATTCAGCGCGGGCCGGGCGTAGTCCTTGGGCAGCACGCCTTTGAGCGACTCATTATCCTTCTCAATCGTCCGCATCGCATCATCAATAAATGTGCCGATAGATGGCTGCTTGGCGTTCGCCTGCAAATACGACCAGCGCGCCTCCTTAGGCACCCAGAACACATTGTCACCAAGGTACTCATCTTGGTCTTCGGCTGCAACCGGATCACTGGCCAGCAGCGCCGCGTGCTTCGCCTCAAAGGCATCGGAGATATATTTGAGGAAAATTAGACCAAGCGCCACATGCTTGTAGTCCGACGGCTCCATATTGCCACGCAGCTTATCGGCGGTCTTGAACAACTCAGCCTCAAACCCGAGGTTTCCGCCGTTGCTGGTCTTAAGTGGCGTATTATTGTGTGTCAAGGTCTAGCGCTCCTGATCACCCTCATTGGAATCCCTGGAGAGTAAAGGTCACGGGGACGCATGCTCGCCTTGATTATAGCCGTTCATGCGTGGATTCATCGACGCCATAGCAAGCCGGTCGCAAAGGAGTGCAATCGTCGCTCATCGGCGATCAAATTGCGGCTGAGGATCTCCTAATTCTATTGCAAAAAAAGGCGCTGTGGAATTCCACAGCGCCTTCTCTTTAATTGGAGCGGGAGACGGGGTTCGAACCCGCGACCTGCACCTTGGCAAGGTGCCGCTCTACCAACTGAGCCACTCCCGCCCAACGCCGAAGAGTATATCATAGCTTGTGAAATCGTGCAAATCCGGCGATGATACGTCCGCGAGATTCGCATAGCATACCAAGCGGGGCATTCATGAGCGATAGTGCAGGGGCGCGCTGGCCGCGCCAGCGGGTGGGCCGACGGCTAGGGCTGACCCCCTACTACCAGATCGTCGAGCGAGGTGAGGTTCGGCTGCGCCTGGAGTCATTGCCGGAGGCGAACCGAGTGGCAGGCTACCGTCTCATCTCCCTAGGCTCCGTCCTTATTCTGGTTGCGGCGGCAATCATCAGCAGCGGGGTGATCGCGAGTGGTCAAGGTATGGGTTTCAGCGTAGCGGCCATCTCCGCTGTTTCTGCGGGCCTCCTGGGGAGCCTGGGCGTGCAGCGGGCCATCGGCGGCTACGCCGTACTCACCACCCGCAACCAGGTCATCGCCGACGCCGCCGAGGAGGATCTGACCTTCATCCAGGCAAGCCGGGTGGGCAAGCCGCGCCGCCAGAGCCTCACCTTCGCACAGATCGGCGTAATTCGCCTGCGCCGTCGGCCACTCCTCGTAGGTACCGTACTCCGTCAGATGCGCCCGATCATCGCCCTGGAGTTGCTGATTGGCCCCGAGGTGTGGGTACTGGACAGCGCAGAAAACGGCGACGATCTCCAGGAGATCGCCGCCGCTCTGTACAACGTGCTGGGCCGCGAGCCGTGACCGATCAGGGTCCGGGCGGGAGTTGCGGGAAGTTAATCCCCGCCTCGATGCCCCACTGGAACCAGTTCGCCACGAACGTCGGCTGACTGAGGAAGATCCCGATTGCGCCAGTGACGCCGCAGAGCCATGCGAACCAGAAGGCCCACAGGTGGATCGAGTAGGCGTTGGCGTTGAAACCGATGCACCAGCGCCAGAGCAGTTGGGCACGCTCGGTGCCAGTGCCCGGAGCCTGCATCTCGGCCCACTCCTCGTGGGCGGCGTACTTCTCAAGCGCCCAAATCGTACCGGCGTGCATCGCCAGCAGCACGGTCGAGCCGAGCAGGAAGAAGATCGAGAGCATATGGAACGGGTTGTAGTAGAAGTTCCCGTAGCGTATGCTCACATTGTTCGTCCAGTCCAGCAGCGCCTTGATCCCGTGGGAGGGAGCCTCCGACCAGTCGGCCATCCACATCGGGCGGATGATGTAGATCACCAGGTACAGCAGCACCGCGCCGCTGAAGCCGTAGGCCAGGTAGGGCCGCAGCCCCAGCGCCCGTGCCCGCGTGTAGATGTGCATGAACCAGCAGAGGATCGCCAGCGTCAGGAAGAAGGTGCTCATGAGCCACCAGCCGCCCTCTTCCAGCGGCGGGAAGCTCAGCCCATACAGCGCCGATGGCGGGTCGATCTGGAGTACCACAAAGTACTTCACGAAAGCGACCGGGTTCCAGCCCACCTGAGAGAACAGCACCGTCAGCCAGATGAATGTGAACATGATCCCGAAGAAAAAGGCGGCTATATTCCAGAACCCCAGATAGTAGGGGCCAAACTGGCTATCGAAGCCGAGATTTTCGAGAACTGGCAGATGGAGGGGCTTCCCAATCCTGCCGTTGCGATCTGGCCCCAGCTTTATATCGCCGGAGGGCGGTGTCATTGTTGCCATAGTCGCTAACCTCTTTCGCTACACGCCGCTCCAGAATGGCAGGCTATTCCAGAAGTTCCAGAAGCTCACCCAGTCCTGCACCACCCAACCCGAGAGCAGGATGCACATGTTGGCCGAGAGGACACCGCCGCAGGCCGCGATGAAGCCCAGCCGGTGGATGCCCGTCTCGCCGACCGAGTAGTACTGGACATCGCGGAAGAACGTGTCCTCAATATCGCCGCTGTCAGGGCCGCGATACTGCGCCGCGCTCAGAATGATCGAGCCGTGTGCAGACAACAGAAAGGTTGACGTGAACAGGCCGGTGATGCCAATCGCGTGGAACGGGTTGTAGAAGAAGTTTTTGTAGCGATAGCCGAAGTTGGAAATCCAATCCAGGTGCGGCAGCACGCCCAGCACGAAGCCCTCGTGCCACTGGCCCATCGCAATCGGGCGGAGAACCTGGAGCGTCACCCACGCGGAGACCGCCACGCCGTAAGCTATCGCCACGTGGTAGCCCATGTCCAGCTTCATGCTGATGTCAACCTGGCGCATCATCCAGCCGACGAACGCCGTGGTAGCGAACAAGACCGTCATCTGCCACGCAAACCCTGGCTGCCCCGGAGTGGCCAGCGCTAGTCCTATGCTCGCCGGCGGCGGGTCGATCCGGCCCGCAAAGAAGTTCTGCGGGAGGGAGTACGGCCCGTTGATGATCACCGCGTTCACGTAGAAGTAAGTACCGAAGATGATCCCCAGCACGGAGATGAACCCCCAGAACCCCACATAGAACGGCCCGACCCAGAAATCGAACGGGTCATACTTAAAGAGCGAACTGAATGTTGTTCGTCCTTTAATCTTGTACTCCGGCTCAAGCTCCTCGATCGTGCGGCCCCCGGCTACCCGTGTTGATCGTGCACCGTCTATGACGGTGTAGGAGAGATCGGGAAAGCGCGGATCCTTTGGTGCTTTTCCACTCATAGCATGTGTTGCCTTTCCAGACGCTCGCGGTGTGAGGACAGAACACGTACCCTCAAGCGGGTCTGCAGGGCCATCCTGCACCGCTTCGCCAGAGCGCACGCTTTCAACATAAATAAAAATCTGAGTGTTAGGCCAAAGTATAATACGTGGATATTGCCTTGTCAAGCGTAGGCGGTCTGTACAAATGATGCGCTGTAATGCGCAAAATCTGCATTAATGGCGTTGCAGTCGCTCACGTTGGGCGAAGGATGTTCTTGCATATAGGCAAGTGTCCTTCAGAGGCACTTGCGCTACGAAACCTGGCTCAGTGGGTGCCTGGCGGCGCGGGTCGTCTCACCCGCCAGCACCAGATCGTCGTAGATCGTCGTAATGCGCCGCGCCACACTAGGCCACCCGTACTCGCTTGCGCGACGACGTGCGCCCGCCTCCAGATCCTCGGCGTAGGCGCGGTCGCTCAGCACCAGGCGGATCTGCGCGGCAAGGGCCACGTGGTCATTGGGCGGGAAGAGCAGCCCGCTGCGGCCATCTTCAATCGTCAGGGCCAGGCCACCAACATCCGAGGCCACCACCGCCACACCGCAGGCCAGCGCCTCCAGCGCCGCCATCCCAAATGACTCATAGTGCGACGGGACAGCCACCACATCAGCGGCGGAGAAGTAGTCGGGTAGCTGCTCTTGAGGTCGGGCACCCAGAAAGCTTACCCGGTCGGCTACACCAAGCTCGTGGCGCAGGGCATCGAGGCGGCGCTGCTCATTGTTCCAGTCACCGGGTCGGCTTTCGTCATCTCCGCCAATCAGTAGGACACGTCTACAGCGGCGCTGGGACGGCCCCTCGGCGTCCAGCAGGGCTAAGGCGCGGATGAGTGCGTCCATACCCTTGAGCGGCTCCATACGGCCCACGCAGAGCAGCAGTTCCTCATCAGCGGGCAGACCGAGTCGTGCGCGTGCCGCCGTGCGATCCTTGGGCTGGAAGCGGCGCAGGTCCACACCACATGGCACCACCCGGATGCGCTCAGCGTCGGCCCCATACTTCCAGACCATCTGCGCCCGGTCGAGGGTTGTCGCCGCCACCACCGTGTCCACCTCCTGCATCAGACGGCGCTCAATCGCGATGCGCTGACCCGTCTCCGTCTCATCTTTGCTGCGGGCGATACTGTTCTTCATCGCGCCGAGGGTGTGGAACATGTGCATCACCGGTATGCCCCAACTCCGGCGTAAGCGCAAAGCAGCCTCGCC
>CAIRFY010000319.1 GCA_903877945.1 uncultured Oscillochloris sp.
CAGGATGCCTCCGACTCCCCCTCTCCCGTTCAGGGAGAGGGGGCTGGGGGGTGAGGGCTGCCCGGCGATCACACGACTTTGCATATGCCCTGTAAACGGGCGGGTTTCCTGAGGCTAATTCTATGAAGTTGCGGTATGATATATGTGCGGGTGAAACGTTTATCCTTTCATGTACACCGCAGTACGGGATTCACAACACCCACGTTCTCCGCTCTGGATTGGGTATCGGCGCGGAACAGCCACCCTCATCGCTCCACGACATCGTACACGCACCGGTACACGGCTGACCGATATTCACAGAAAGGACCCCGCTGTGACCGAGATAGATATCGAGGGCATGAGCGTTTCAGATCTAGAACACCTGCGTGACGCTGTGAACCAGCGTCTGCTGGAGCTACGCTACAGCAATCGGCATACCCTCCCCGAGTTGCTGCGGATGCTCGAAGATCTAAAGACCGCACTGAACGACCAGGGGAAAGAATGGCGCTCGCTTGAGCGCTGGCAGTGGATGGATGGCCAGATCCGCTTTTGGCTGAACCCGACCGACCAAGTGCGCTACCAGTCCGGTTGGTACACCATTAACGAATTACTGCTCTGGTCGCGTGATCGCGGCCCGGTTCTCGTCCCCGAGGATGAGGATGTTGAGGAGGAGCTCTGGACAGATGTGGGCGGTGTCCGTATTCGCTGGCTTCCCGACGGTACAATGGAGCGTCAGTAATAGCAGAGGGGTGAGCGCCCACGGCACTCACCCCTCTGAGTTTCGTGTGTCGTGCGCGGGAGGGTTTTCAGGGAGGGGTGCCCCTCTCTGAAAACCCTCCCGTATTTAGGCATCGCCGACCTGGGGCCAGGAGCCGCGCTGCATATGGGCGCGGGAATAGGCGATGGCCTCGGCGCGATCTTTGAGCTGAAGTTGCCGAATAGCCTCACCCGTGTGATACTTGATCGCCCGCTCGCTGTAGCCGAGCAGACGACCGATCTCTTTGTATGTGTTCCCCTGAGCCAACAGCGTAAGAATACGAATCTGATGGTGCGTGAGCATGCTGGAGGGGTCAGGCTGATGCGCTTCGTCCTGGCGCATCTGGCGGGCCAGGGCACCGAGGACGCGCTGGGCCAGCACTGGCGAGAGGGCCGCCTCACCGCGCATCAGGCCGAGGATGTATTGGCTAAGCTGGTCAATATCGACATCCTTGAGCAAATAGCCGGCTGCGCCACTGCGCACCGCATCGAAAAGCGTGGCGTCGTCCTCGGCCACGGTGAGCATCACGATCCGTGCGTCGGGCCGCTCGTCCATAATGGCGCTGGTGGCCTCCAGGCCGCTTATCTCGGGCATCTCAATATCCATCAGAATGATGTCGGGCTGGAGCGCACGGGCCTGCTCAATCGCCGCCCGACCGCTGGTGGCCACTCCCGCGATGGTGAAACCACGACTGGACAGCAGGCGTTGGAGTACTTTGAGGAAGAGTTCGTTGTCGTCCACCAGCAGCAGGCGAATGCTCCTGCGTGGAAGAGCATCGCCAGACGACGGGCGGAACTGGGACAGGGGTCGTGGCGTGAGCGCATCGACGCTACGCTGGAGCAAATCGGCGATACGCTGGAGATCGAGCGGGTCGGCGGAGTAGAGTAGGGCGCGCTGGGTGATCAGGCCGATCAGATCGCCTGCGGGGCCAACCACGATAACCCGGCGCACGTGGGCGCGATCCATAGCCTGGTGGGCGTCCCAGAGCGTGGCATCTGGGGCGACGCTGATTATCTGTGGGGCCAGGATCTGGCGGGCCGGGGTGATGGCGAGGCTCAGGTGCGCGGCGTGGGCGCGGGCAATGTCGCGCTCGGTGATCAGGCCAAGGGGCAATGGCCGACCGTCCGTACCCGGCACGACAATCACCACGCAGCTCACGTCGTGCTCGTCTATGATGCGGGCAATCTCGATCAGGGACTGGTCGGCCCCAGCGGTGATCGGGTTTGTAGACATCACCTCGGCCACCGTGCGTAAGCGCATAAGCATCGCCGGGGTAATTGCGGCGCAGATGCTCTCGTGCGAGATCACCCCCGCGAACTGACCTTCGTCGTTGAGGGCGACTAGATGGTGGATTTGGTGCTGCATGAGCAGCCGCAGGGCGGCCACGATGCCCTCCGGGTGGCCGTAGGAGATGGTGATAATCGGGTGGCCCCGCAGCACCTCACTCGGCGCGGCCTCGCTCACCGCCAGATGAATAACATCACGCAAGGTGAAGACACCAACGAGTCGCCCCTTAGCACGAATGAGGGCGCATGTGGCCCCGTTCTGATTGAGCTGCGCAAGCACGGCGCTGACGGGGGTTTCCTGGTCAACGATGAGTGGATCGGTATTCGTAACCTCGGCAAGGCCAGGAAGAAAAATGGTGCCGTGTGATACGCTCATGTTGCTCACAGATTGAGAAATAAGAAAAACTCCAGAGGAATACACAACCCTACACTACACATCCTAACACACGATAACGATGATTGTAATGTAGCAGACCTGTTCCGGCAGGGCTGATGCAAAGTCGTGAGATCGCCGGGTAGCCCTCACCCCCCAGCCCCCTCTCCCTGAGCGGGAGAGGGGGAGTCGGATGCGTCCTGTTGCGGAATCTCCCCTCTCCCCGTGAGGGAGAGGGGCTGGGGGTGAGGGGGCAAGGCCGACGCAAAATCAGCTTATTTGAAAAGTATTGGGTTAAGCCCCTTCGCTTCGCTCAGGGTGACAGGGTGCCCGCGATGGGACAATCAAAAAGATCCGCTTCCCATATACGTTTAAGGAGGGCGAGCGTGACAACAATCGAGCAGATCGCGCCAACGGGAGACACGCGCTCGGGGATGGCGCAGATCACGATGGCGGCGCTGATCTGGGGCACAATCGGGGTGGCGGTGAGTCTCCTCTACCGGCTGGCTCCAGCCGACCCGCTGGGGGTGGGGTTCCTGCGCCTCCTGATCTCCGCGCCGACGCTGCTGGTGGTGGGGCGGGCGCTGGTGGGGCCGGGTTTTCTTCAGGTGCGTCGCGCCGACCTAGGGGTGATCGCGCTGATGGGTGTGGCCTTTGCGTCCTACCAGGTCTGTTACTTCGCGGCCATCCCCCGGCTGGGGGTGGCGGCCGCCGTGATGATCAACATCTGTAGCGCGCCGGTGATCACGGCGCTGCTGGCCCGCGTATTCCTTGGCGAGCGTATGGGCCGGGCGTCGCTGCTGGCGATGGGCGGCGCGGTGGTGGGTACGGGTCTGCTGGTGGGCGGGGTACCGCAGACAGGCGATGTGACCACTCTGCTGAGCGGTGCAGCCCTGGCCCTGGGCGCGGGCCTCTCCTACAGCGTGGTAACTATGACCGGGCGGGCCGTGGCCCCGCGCTACCACCCGCTCCAGCCAATCGCCCTGGCCTTCAGCCTTGGCGCGTTGCTCCTGGCCCCCCTGGCCCTGAGCGGCGGCCTGTACCTGGCCTACCCGCCGGTTGGGTGGGCACTCCTGCTTTACTTGGGCCTGGTGCCCACCGCCGCAGCCTACGTCCTCTACCTGCGTGGCCTCAGCACGACCCCGGCCACTGTGTCCACCATCCTCGCTCTGCTTGAACCCCTCGGCTCGACGATCCTGGCCGTGCTCTTCCTCGGCGAGCGCCTCGCCCCCCTCGGCATCGCCGGTGCCGCAATTCTTCTGACGAGTATGGGGCTACTGTACGCTCGATCATAACGAGGGGGTGACGTGGTGACAGGGTGACGTGGTGACAGGGTGACACGGTGACACGGTGAGGGGGTGACTCGGTGAGGGGGTGACTCGGTGACTCGGTGAGGGGATGTCCCCGTGTCACCAAGTCCCCGCGTCACCGCGTCACCGCGCCACCGCGCCACCCTGTCACCACGTCACCACGACACCACGTCACCAC
>CAIRFY010000320.1 GCA_903877945.1 uncultured Oscillochloris sp.
CGATCTGCTCTGCGTCTCCACAGAATGCTTCGCCCCTACATGTTTTTAATCACCCCTGGCATCCAGAATTGCCCTGCGTCATCGTAGTAGGTCGGGCCGATCTCGCACAGCTCGCCACATGCCGTTTTAAGCAACTTCTCCACGTAGCCGGTGTCGGAGATGCGGAAGCGCGAGCCGCCGTCGGGCTGGGGCAGTTCATCCATATACTTCTGCTCAGCACCCGTGAGCGTGCAGACCCGCCCGGCCTGATCCTCAACCTGAAAAAAGACATCGCTGAACTCGATTGGGCGCACGTCCGTATAGGGCGGCACCGCGTAGAGCCGCTTCTCGCGCCCCGCTGAGAGGATGGTCAGGTGCGCCGATTGGTGCAGGGCCGGTGTGTCCCAGCGTGGGATGGGGCTGGGGCTCATCAGGTAGCGCCCGTTGACGATAACCGGGTAGCTGGCACCCTGCATAAAGCGCCCGAAGCGCACCAGTTGCTCGTAGAGGCTCAGCCACATCTGAGCATAGTCGGCATCAGCGTGCATCTCGCGGGCCTGCGAACTGTCAGGCTGCACGGCGCGCAGCGGCTCGGGGTCGGGCACCTGGAGTACCAACAACTGACCTTCGGCGAGGCGCTCCTCGGGGATGCGGTGGCGGCTCTGGATGATCGTCGCCCTGGTGGTGTCGGTCGTCGTCTCCACGCCGGTCATCCGGGCGATGAAGCGGCGCAGGTTGGCCGCGTTCACCGAGTCGTCGGCACCCTGGTCGATCACCTTCACCACGTCCTGCGGGCCGACCACGCTCAGGGTAGCCTGGAGTCCGCCGGTGCCCCAGCCACGGGCGATTGGCAGTTCGCGACTGGCGTAGGGTACTTGGTAGCCGGGAATGGCGATGGCCTTGAGGATGCGCCGACGCAACTCACGACGGGCGAAGGCGTCCAGGAAGCCGTAGCTGTAGTCCTGGCGCGGGTGCGCGAGTTCACTCAGTGTCATAGTAGAACCTTATGCGGTGACGCGGTGATGCGGGGACGCGGTGATGCGGTGACGCAGTGACGCAGTGACGCGGTGACGCGGTGACGCGGTGACGCGGTGATAGCTTCCATAATTTTTCGTTAGACAAGGTTTCAGGATTGGCAATTTTACTCTACAGTTCTGTGCGACCCTCACCCCCTGCCCCTCTCCCTCACGGGGAGAGGGGAGATTCCGCAGCAGGACGTATCCGACTCCCCCTCTCCCGTTCAGGGAGAGGGGGCTGGGGGGTGAGGGCTGACCGCCGACAAACTGTATAGTATCTGCGAACCATGTCTAATAATTTTTCCTGTCACCCTATCACCCCGTCACCTTGTCACGTGCGGCCCGCAAGTTATCCAGGGCGCTGCCGAAGGTGACGTAGTGCGGCAGCTTGTAGTGGATGCAGAAGCCCGAGGACTCAACCGGCTCAGTGTGGTAGAGCACGAATTCCTCCTGGTGTGCCGGGTGCGGGTTGGGCGCACTCATCTCCAGGTCGAGCATCGCGCCAGCGATAGTTTTTACCTCGTTCCAGCCGATGGTCGCGGTAAACCCCAGGCGCAGCGGCACGTCGCCGGGCGCGCCAGCCCCAGTGTCCACGATCTCCGCTTGGCTAACCCGCACGCGCCCGGCGCTGAACGTGGCCCCGGTGACCGGGTGGCGCAACGTCACCTCGGCGTAGCCCAGGCGCAGTTCGTTCACCGTCGGGTGGGACATGCCATAGCCGCGCATGCTGGCGTAGCCGAGGGTCAGCACGCCGCCGGTGTCGGCGCGGGCCAGGGACTGAAGCCGGTGGGCACGCGGCGCGGGGAAGCTGATCGGCTCGCGGGTGACATCGGGCAGAGCCGACGGATCAGGCGTATCGCGCTCGGGCAGCGGAGCCAGCAGGCCCTCGTTGCGCTGCCAGTCAGCCACAGCGGGCAATGCACAATGCACAATGCACAATGCGGCAGGGTCGGTGGCATTATCGCCTGTACCTGCATTCTCACCCGTCGCGGGCAATTGTGCATTGTGCATTTCGCATCTTGCATTCTCACCCGTCGCGGGCAATTGTGCATTGTGCATTTCGCATCTTGCATTCTCATCCAGCACATCCAGCCGCAGCAAGCGGTGGCTGTAATCGAGCGAGGGGCCAAGGATCTGGCCACCGGGGATGTCTTTGAAGGCGGCGGAGATGCGGCGCACGGTGCGCAGTTCGCTCTGGCGCACAGGCAGGGCGTAGGCGATACGCGGCTGGGTGCTGCGGTAGGCGCGCAGGAGCAGCACCGCCTCGTAGAGATCGCCGCCGGTCTGGGCCAGGGCCAGGGCCGCGAGATCGGGCGCGTAAAGCGAACCTTCGCCCATCACGCGATCCACCAGATACGGCAACTGACGCTCGATCATTCGCACAAGATCAATGCTGAGGGGGCCGTTCAGTTTGGTATATAGTTCCTCCGCCGCCGCAATCGCCTGCTCGCCGCCACGGGCCGCTACATAGGCCATGCCAGTACCTCCACCGTGGTGGTGCGCGGCAGGCCCAGCACGGCGCTATCCATGACCAGGAAGAGATCCCAGCCCAGCGGCGCACGGGCCGTTGCAGCGCGCAGCGACCAGAGCGCATTCGGCAGACCGGCGATGAGTACCTCACGGGTACCGGCGATGCCCGGCCCGCTCAGTCGCAGGCGCGTATCCCAACCGAGGGGGCAGCCAATTACGATGGTGGCCGCGAGATCGGGATCAGCATGACTTCCCACCGGGGCAGTGGCGAGCAGGTCGAGATCGGCGCGACCGAGGCGCGGGTAGAACTGGTAGGGCGCGGCGTCGGGGGGGAGATTGCGCCCGCCGGTGCGGGCTAGGCGGGCCGTCAGCATGGCGTCGGGCGTGAAGAAGCCGGTCTCCAGATCCACCAGCGTCTCACCGATCAGCGCGAGGGCGTCCAGACCAGCGGCGGGCAGGCGTGTGGCGCGACCGGGATAGCTCAGCGCCCACATCAGCGCCGTAAAGGTGGCGTGCTGACGGGTATCGGCGGCGTTCATGACAGGTGCGGTCATGTTAGAAGGTCTCCAACTCTACGCGGGTCTGCTCCACCTGCTGACCAAGGGCTTCGTCGGCGGAAGCCAGAGCGGCGGCCTGTGAGTCCACAAACGCCGTGATACGCTCGCAATCACGCCCGGCAGCGTAGGCCGCGTCGAGCAGAGCGATGGCTAACGCCTGCTCCAGATCACGGCCCAGGCATGCTGCGTAGCCCTCGGCACCGGCGGCCCGCACGTGGGCCTCGGACAACAGCACCTCGCCAAGGTAGAACGTCTCGCCACAAACGGTCTCCTCCATCGGCAGCATCGCTAGGCCGGTGCGGTTTACAATAACGGTGATCGGTTCAAGACCTGGGATAAGTGCCTCGGCACACGCCTTCACTGCATTGGCGTTGGCGCGGGCCAGGGTGGAAAGCAAGGTGTTCTGATCCATAGCAACCCATCCGATATGGTGGCGTGGCGTGGCGCAGTGAAGCTGC
>CAIRFY010000321.1 GCA_903877945.1 uncultured Oscillochloris sp.
AGCCCCGCGTAATCCTTCACCAGCCCCGCGTAATCCTTCACCAGCCCCGCGTAATCCTTCACCAGCCCCGCGTAATCCTTCACCAGCCACGCGTAATCCTTCACCAGCCCCGCGTAATCCTTCACCAGCCTCGCGTAATCCTTCACCAGCCTCGCGTAATCCTTCACCAGTTCACATGGGCCAAACTCCGGTAACAATTTGGCCCGATTGGTTATTAAATCTCAACTTTACAATTTATATAGTTGTTGTATAGTCATTGGTGTTTAGGACGGCTACCGGGCAACTGGAACGGCTCCAGCCCCAAACCCCCATCGTTGTAGCATCAATCCGCATCGTCGTAGCATCAACACATCAAGGAGGTTCGTCCCATGACAGCAAGTGGCAATTGTCCGAATTCAACCGCAATCGAGGCCGACCGCGCCGTTGTAGCAGCCATGCAGGACGTCAGCGACTACGCGCCGACGAACCCCGCATGCAGCGCGGCAGCGCTCCGCGAACTGGTCTCCAACCTAGCGCACGCCGAGGAGACCGAACTGCGGGCGCGGCGGGCACTTGAGGTAGCCCGCGAGCAGACCATCGAGGCGACTATACGCCTCCACAGCACCGTGCAGGAGACGAAGGTGCAGGTGATGGCCCAGTATGGACGGAATTCGCCGCTGGTTCACGCAGTCGGGCTCAAGCAGAAGTCGGAGCGCAAGCGCCCCGCCCGTCGCGCTGCGGCGGCACAGTAGTACGCCACCGCAGCGGGCACGTAGCCACTCCTAAACCACAGCCGCGCCTCACAAGGTTCGCTGCGCCACCCTTCCACGCACCAGGCCGAGCGCCTGGTGCGTGGTTTTGCGTGCGGGTTCGGACAGCCCGCGATGCGGGCGTCGTAAACGTAGCCGGGGGCTTCAGTCCCCCAGCGGGCGACTTTGACGTTATAGCAATCCTAAATTGGTTATGAAAAGGAGTCGAGCCTTTAGGCGGCCTTATCCGGCTAAAGCCTTGACTCCACACAACAACCCCAAGAGGATTGCTATAGCCCTACACAACCCGAACTTGCGTGAGCAGAGACATATGGCTATAATGCCTCAGCCTCGGGCGAATAACCCTCAGCCGTTTCGCGAGGACGCGAACACGAACGGGCCACTCTCACCCTATGCCGCATCTAAAAGGGCCACAGAGGCGTTCTTCTAGGGGAAGCTGCCTTTCGGGCGTATTACCCCCTGCACCCCCACCGATGTCTCCACCACACGGGTCGGTATGAGCAAAGCAGGCCGGTTACTCGACTGGTGCCTATAGACGCACTCCTCTAAATAGGGTCGGCCCATCTGGTTGAGTGGTAAGACATGGTTCGCGGATACTTTACAGTTTGTCGCCGGGCAGCCCTCACCCCCTGCCCCTCTCCCTCAGGGGGAGAGGGGAGTAGATCCCTTCCTGGTGAGGAATGTCCCCCCTCTCCCGCTCAGGGAGAGGAGGCTGGGGGGTGAGGGCTGTGCGAGACTGTCATGTAAAATTGGGCATTCTGAAACCATGCCTAAAGGCAGAAACCGGGAGCGAACGAGTAAGGTGGCAACATGGCAGCCGTAACGCAATTGCTTGAGAGGATCGACCGGCGCGATGCGCGGGTGGCGATCATCGGCCTCGGCTATGTCGGCCTCCCTCTGGCGGTGGTCTTCGCCGAAGCCGGGTTTCACGTCGTCGGTGTCGATGTGGATCCGCGCAAAATCGAGGCGATCACGTGCGGCACATCCTACATCGAGGATATCCCGTCGGCCCGACTGGCCACGCTGGTCAATGAGGCTCGCCTGACCGCCACCAGCGACTTTGCTGCCCTCCGCGAGTGCGACGCCGTCAGCATCTGTGTGCCAACCCCGTTGAACAAGACCGGCGACCCCGATATTTCTTACATTATCGCCGCCGCCGAGCAGATCGCGCTCCACCTCCACGTCGGCATGCTCGTCGTACTGGAGAGTACGACCTACCCCGGCACAACCACCGAGATCATCCTACCGCGCCTGAGCGCCCACGAGTCGGGGCTGCGCGTCGGCGAAGATTTCTTCCTCTGCTTCTCACCCGAGCGAGTTGACCCCGGTCGCACTGACTGGACGACGGTCAACACCCCCAAAGTGATGGGAGGAGTGACGCCACAGTGCCTCCAGGCCGGATGTGCGCTCTACAGCGCGGCGATCACCACCGTTGTGCCCGTCTCCTCGACTGAGGCAGCCGAGATGACCAAGCTGCTAGAGAACACCTTCCGCGCCGTGAACATCGGTCTGGTCAACGAGATGCTGCTCATGTGCGAGCGCCTCGATCTGGACGCATGGGAGATCATCGAGGCGGCGGGGACCAAGCCGTTCGGCTTTATGAAATTCACGCCGGGGCCGGGGCTAGGCGGGCACTGCATCCCGATCGACCCGCTCTACCTCTCGTGGAAGATGCGTACGCTCAACTATCGCGCCCAGTTCATCGAGTTGGCCAGCGAGATCAACACCTCAATGCCACGCCACTGGGCGCGCAGGGTGCAGGATGCGCTGAACGACGCGGGCAAGTCCCTGAAGGGTAGCCACGTGCTGGTGCTCGGCGTCGCCTACAAGAAGGATGTCAGCGACCTGCGCGAGTCGCCGGCCCTGGACATCATCCACCTGCTCCAGGCCAAAGGTGCC
>CAIRFY010000322.1 GCA_903877945.1 uncultured Oscillochloris sp.
CTCGTCGCATCCTCGCCTCGTCGCATCCTCGCCTCATCGCCTCGTCGCATCCTCGCCTCATCGCCTCGTCGCCTCGTCGCATCCTCGCCCCATATCTGAGAGGAGAGTGCAATGGCACCTATCAGTGTTTTTCTCGTCGACGACCATATGGTAGTACGTGCAGGGCTGAAGATGTTGATCAGCGCCCAGAACGATATGGTCGTCGTCGGCGAGGCCGGAGACGGCGAGACCGCATGGCAGGCGGTACAAGACTGCGTGCCGGACGTGGTGATCATGGATATTTCGATGCCGACAATGAACGGCATCCATGCCACCGAGCGGATCATACAGGCATGCCCCACAGTGAGGGTGCTGGTACTCAGCGTACATGACGACACGAGCTATCTGCGGCAGATGCTCACGGTGGGCGCCGCAGGCTACATCCTCAAACACACGGCGGCCGATGCGCTGATCCAGGCCATCCGCATCGTGGCGGCAGGGGGACTCTACCTGGAGCCCGCTCTTGCCGAGTACGTGGTGAGCCGCTACGTGCGCCGACCCGTCGCGATCACCGAGTTGCTCGGGGCCGCGCTGAGCGACCGTGAGCGCGAGGTGGTGCTACGGGTGGCGCAGGGCCACAGCAATCGAGAGATCGCCGCACAGTTGAGCCTGAGTGTAAAGACAGTCGAAACCTACCGCGCCCGTGCGCTAGAGAAACTCGGGCTAACCAGCCGAGCGGCCTTGGTGCGCTACGCCCTGGAACACGGCTGGCTCCAAGCAGCGTAAGCCTAAGGCGCATCGTTACGGGCAACAGAGACTCCGCATTCTGATGCTTCACAGTTGTCGGATCTGAAACCTTCAGTTTGGGCTTATTCATGGGGTTCTCGTTGCCAAAAACCAATACTTGACAAATTGCGTTATTATATCTATACTTTTGATTGCAGCTATCAGCCTCACTGGCTGCGCACGTAGTGTCCACAACGTGGCACCCATCACGCGCTTAACCCCGCCTTGTTGAGTGCAATAGAAGACCTGCTTTCAGGGCACCGCTCCTCCTTTCGGGGAGGGGCCGTCTTGTGTCTCTTACAGCTAGGAGCACAGAACCGATGCTCAAGCGAACAAAAACGTTCTGGGGAGTCTCCGATTCGCCGGAGATGAGTCGCGAATCGGATGTCGATCGGCTGGTGGAGGGGAGCGATCCCTCCAGCGATACGGCTGAGAATACACGGCATGTCGAGCCAACGCCCGACGCCGTGCAGCACTATCTTCAGGAGATTGGTCGAGTATCCTTACTCACCGCACGAGAGGAGATCGAACTCTCCGAGCGCATTGAGAGCGGTGACGCAGCCGAGGAGCGGCTGCTATCGACCGATGTGCTTAGCGTACCTCTGCGCCGCGCCCTTGAGCGCGATGTGGAGAGCGGCAATGATGCGCGTCGGCACCTGATTCAGGCGAACCTGCGCCTGGTCGTGAGCATCGCCAAAAAATATGTCGGTCGCGGGCTCTCCCTGCTGGATCTAATCCAGGAGGGGAACATCGGCCTGATGCGCGCTGTTGAAAAATTCGACCATCGTAAGGGCAACCGCTTCAGCACCTACGCCACCTGGTGGATCCGTCAAGCTGTCACCCGCTCGATAGCCGAACAGGGCCGAACCATTCGCCTGCCTGTGCATATGAGCGAGTCGGTCAGCCAGGTAAAACGCACCTCCGAGCGGCTCTCACAGTCGCTGGAGCGCCAACCCACACCCGAGGAGATCGCCATCGCCCTCGGCCAGCCGGTTGAGCGGATCGAGCGTGTGCTTGAGGCGGCCCGCCGCCCGGTTTCGCTTGAGACGCCGGTGGGGGATGAGGGTGAACATACCTTGGGCGACTTCCTGCCCGACGATGATCTACCGACGCCCGGTGATTTTGCTTCGTCCCAACTGCTCCGCCGCGACCTCTCAGCGGCCCTGGATCACCTGAGCGAGCGTGAGCGGCGCATTATTGACCTGCGTTACGGCCTGGTGGACGGTCGCCGACGCACCCTGGAAGAGGTCGGTCGCGCCCTTGGGATGACTCGCGAGCGTGCCCGCCAGATCGAGGCCGAGGCTCTGCGCCGCCTGCGTAGCCCCGATGTCGGCCAGCATCTGCGCGACTACCTAGAGTAACCGGCAGCGCTGTTCATCAGAGAACACGACAGAGGGGGAGACGCTACAGCGCCTCCCCCTTTGTTGTACGCTTCAATCGCAGGTATCTTACAGTCTGGCGTTGCGACGCCCGTTTTGACGCCCCGGGACTGTCCCCTGTTACCTGTACTCTTGTCTAGTAGCGCGGGCGCGATCCGGAGCCACCGCCACGCATCTGGTCGAAACAGTCACTGCAATAGACCGGCTTGGTGCCACGAGGGACGAAAGGCACCGTCGTCTCTTGGCCACAGTTGGCGCAGGTGACCTTGTACGACACACGCTCACGTGGGGCAGCCGATGCCCCGGCTCCATAGGGCGAGGGAGACGAGGACCGCGGCGGGCGATCCTCACGAGAGCCGCCGCCCGAACTCATCTGCGACTTGCGATTCTGCCGACACGACGGGCAGCGTGTCGGCTCATTCACAAAGCCCTTCGATGCGTAAAACTCTTGCTCGCCGGCAGTAAACACAAAGTCCATCCCGCAATCCCGACAGGTCAGGGTCTTGTCCGCGAAGCTCATGGCTCGCCACTCCTTGAAATGGGTCTAACACCGAGGTTGGTCCGCGCCTGGGTAGCGAGCAGGTTCGCCGATCCCGTCCCGCCAAGGGATCGAAGGAGCCGAGTGTGCCGTTTCGCGTATGCCAAAGCCGTCCCAGATATTCCTCCATTATACGCCTTTTTTACTTATGTGCAATAGCATTTTTTGGCGACACCCAGGGCTGTTGCAACGTCACCCTCCGGCCCTCACCCCCAGCCCCCTCTCCCGCTCAGGGAGAGGGGGCTGGGGGGTGAGGGCCATTGCGAACTGGTAAAGTAACATTGTCGATTCTGAAACCTCGTCGAA
>CAIRFY010000323.1 GCA_903877945.1 uncultured Oscillochloris sp.
ACCCCCCCCCCCCACCCCTCTCATCAGACATCCCGCACCATTACCGCTACTTTGCGCTCTGGAGCTGCCGGGCATCGCTCCCGTTAGCCGAAACCTGGCGCCTGCGGCGCGAGAACGTCACCAGGATGCGGAAAACTGTCAGGAAGATCACGCTGCCGCCGCTGAACCAGTAGAACGCCTTGATCCAGGGCAGCCCGCTGTCGGTGCCGCTCCAGATCCCGTGGACGAGCGCCAGGGCGAACATCACAAAGCTGAGGAAGTGGATGAACTTCCATGCAGTGCGCCCGATCTGCCCCTTCAGGTAGAAGCTCATGCCGACGATGACCATGATGTAGAAACCCACCTGACCAAGACCGACCCAAACTGGGTTATAACCCTCGTAGGCGAAGGGAATAAGCACCTGTCGCAGGTTGGCCTGGATGTAGGCATCGCCCATCAGGATGAGCGCGTGGAAGAGGGCGAAGGCCAGACCGAGCAGGCTAGCGTGCTGGTGTAGGTCGAAGGTGACTGGCCCACCCGGCCACGCCCGGGCCACCCGGCTCGTCATCAGCAGGCCGAAGACCATGGAGAGCCAAAGCAGCCCGTAGGCCACCATTGCACTGCTGCGCGAAATGTACCAGTACGCTTTGGGTTCACCGCCGAGAAGTGAGGAACTCAGGCCCGGTAGCCAGGTGGGCAGGGCCACGACGGCGGCGAAGACGCCGACACCGACGGCAATCAGGGAGAGCAGCAGGGTATGAAATGGCATTGCCGGCAAGCTGTCCAGATCGTAGTCGGCTGGTACAGCAGCAGCCCGGATCGGAGCCGGGGCAGCGACCTTCGCAGCGCGGGTGGCGTCCAAGCGGGCGGCTTTCTCGCCGCTGTTGGCAGGGGTGGGGGTCTGGCTAGGTGCCGGGGCGGGAGTCTGCTCGGTGGCCTTCGCGGCGCGGATGGCGTCCAAGCGGGCGGCTTTCTCGTCGCTCATGGTCGTGCTCCTTAACAGTTAGGGCTGTTGCCCTAAAACCCTGCATCTTCCAGTTGGTTGACATTGTCGATCTCGCTGACGATGCCAACCAACTATCGATCCCTAAGGTGCTGGCTCTACCTCGATGACTTGGTTTTAGCCACAGGCTTCGCGGGCGCAGGCTTCGGCTTCGCGGCCGCAGGCTTTGCAGGCGCAGGCGCAGGCTTTGCAGGCGGCGGCGCAGCGGGCCGTGCGGTCGGCGCGGGCGGCGGGGCCACCGAGCGAAGGGCCGGGGCCGGTTCCGCCGGGGCGGGTGCTGCCGGGGCTGGGGCCGCCTCTGCCGGGGCTGGGGCCGCCTCTGCCGGGGCTGGGGCCGCCTCTGCCGGGGCTGGGGCTGCCTCTGCCGGGGCGGCGGCCGCACGTGCGGCGGGCATAGGTGGAACGACGATGTGGTGCGGGCGGGCGGCTACCAGCGCGGGAGCCTCTCCAACCGGCTGCACGGTGGCCACCGCAGGGATGGCCGGGATGTTCGGATCCTGGCGCAACCACGCCGGGGGCGGTGCCATCACAATGACCGGGGCCGCCTGCTCGACTTCTGTTGATACATCGACGCTGGCCTGGGCGACCGGGGCGGGCGTATTGATGCTGAGCGTGGCCCATCCGGCCAGGGTAGCGGCCAGCGAGGCAGTCGTAACCAGAGCCTTCACGCCAGGGGCACCCTTCGGACGGACAATGTTGCGGTCGGTGGTCATATGAGACGCTCCTTTGTTGATGTTAGTTCGGGTGAGATGGGGGGGCGCAACCTGCTGCGCCCCTCGTGTGTTTCTGTGTTGCGTGATGGAGCTAGTCGTCGTGCTCGCCGCCCTTGTGCTCGCCGCCCTCGCTCTTGTGCTCGCCGCCCTCGCTCTTGTGCTCACCGCCCTCGCTCTTGTTCTCGCCGCCCTCGCGCTCGCCACCGCCGCTGCTGCTGCCGCCGCTGCTGCCGCCGCTGCTGCCGCCGCTGCTGCCGCCGCTGCTGCCGCCGCTGCTGCCGGCATTCTGGCTCGTGTTAGTGCGGATCTCGGCGTAGACAACCACCCCGGTGACGGCATCAACATAGACCTTGCTATCATCGTCGAACTGCACCTGGTAAGTCTTCGCGCCGTTATCGTCCTGTAGATTGACGCTCTTCACCGTGCCGCCGCCGATATATGCCTGGGCGGACTGGATGGCCTGATCCTGGCTGACGAGCTGCGGGGCCGCCGCGCCATTCGCCATCACCGCGCCGGTCTGGGCGTTCACGTAGACATTACCCTTATCGAGAACGACCTCGTAGGCCGGCGTGCCTTCAAAGTTCACCACCTCGGGCGTCTTCGTCAGGTTCGCGCCAGGTGCCGCCACGCCAAGGGCGATCCCTGCGGCCTGATCAGGCGAGATGGCGTAGGTCGGTGCCGCCACCGCTGCGGCGGGTGCGGGTGCAGGTGCAGGTGCAGGTGCGGGGACAGAGACTGCCACCGGGGCCGCGACCCGGGCCGCCTGAGCCTGAGCCTGAGCATGAACTACCTGAGCCTGAGCCTGAGCCGCCTGCGCCGCCGCCTGATTCACTGCGTCCTGGGCCGCCACCTGGGCTGCATCCTGGGCCGCCTGGCTCTGATTGAACTGGTCGGCTATCTGCTGTCGGCTCTGCTCTAAGGTACTAATCTGGCCGTTGGCCTGAGAAATCTGACTGTTAGCCTGGCTCAGCCGGTTGTTCGCCTCGGCCAGAGCCTGCTGGTAGGCCGTCTCGCGTTCCTTGACTATCGCCTCGACCGTGGGATCGAGGGAGACAATTGCGGTGGGCGGGGGTGCGTCAGTCGGAACAACGACCGTTGCTGTAGTCCCAAGGCTTGCAAAGGTGGAGAGCCGACTGGCAAGCCCACCCACAAGTACTAGAACAAAGGCGGTGAGTGCGGCTGCAATCATAAGGGCGCTACGCTGGTTCATCGGTGTACTCCTCAGTGCTAGATGTTATCGGCTGGTTCGCCAGTGCTTCGGCGTTACGTTCGTGTTGATATGACAATCATATCGTTTGTTTCTAAGAAACGTTTTAACCTTAGTGCCGAATCTTCCAAGATTTACTTAAGAATGTTCAGGAAAGATGAAGAGAGGGGTGCCGATCCGACCCTCATTTACCGTACGCCCCCTGACAACAATTTCTTAAAATCGCCTAGGAATAATGCGCTCCGGCTCAAAGGGTGCTCTTATAGAGATGTGCTACCATGCATGTATGTGTCATTCGGATAAGGTTACAGAAGGGCGATCTTCGCATGACGGTTTGGCGAGGACGCGAGGACGCGAGGACGCGAGGACGCGAGGACGTGAGGACGCGAGGACGCGGTGGCATCGCCTCGTCACCTCGTTGCCTCGTCGCCAAACTGTAAAGCTAGAATGACCGAATCTGAACCCAATACTTTTCAAATAAGGAGTCTGTCGCGCTCAGCCCTCACCCCCCCAGCCCCCTCTCCCTGAACGGGAGAGGGGGAGCCGGAGGCGTCCTGTTGAGGAATCTCCCCTCTCCCCGTGAGGGAGAGGGGCAGGGGGTGAGGGGGCAAGGTCGGCTTATTCGAAAAGTATTGGATCTGAACCTTGTCCCAGCAAGAAATATGGTGACGTATGCGCGTGCTGATCATTGAAGACGACCAGCGACTGGCCCGCCTGATGGCCCGTGTGCTGTCCGAGGAACACTACACGATTGAGGTTGCCCACGATGGTGAGGAGGGCCTCGATCAGGCACTCCAGGGTATCCACGAGGTGGTGATTGTGGACTGGATGCTGCCGGGTCGCGACGGGCCGGCGATCTGTCGGGCCATTCGCTCGGCCCGCCTGCCGATTGCTCTGTTGCTGCTCACCGCCCGTGGCCAGTTGGAGGATCGGGTGATCGGCCTGGATAGCGGGGCCGATGACTATCTCGTGAAGCCGTTCGCCTTCGAGGAGTTGCTGGCTCGCGTGCGCGCCCTCAGCCGACGCTTTGCCCCGCCGGGCAGTGAGCCGTCGGAGTTGCGTATCGGCAACCTGGTACTCGACATGCGCAGCCACACGGCGCGCCGTGGCGTTCGCTCCCTCGACCTGACGCCCACCGAGTGGAACCTGCTTGAGTATCTGATGCGTAACGTCAGCCTCAGCCTGTCTCGCCAGCAGATTCTGGACTATGTGTGGTCGTATGACCACGATGTCCAGATCGCCCTGGTGGATGTCTATATCTCGTACCTGCGACGTAAGCTAAATGCGCCCGGCGAGCGTGACCCGATTGTCACCGTGCGCGGGGTGGGCTACCGGCTAGAGGCCGACCGTGTTTAAGGGCTTGCGTCTTCAGATGACCATGCTCTACACGCTGGCGGCCCTGGCGCTGATTGTGCTGGTGGGCGGCGGCGGCTACGTGATCGTTGAACGCTACTTTCAAGATGTCACCGACCTGGCCCTCCAGCATAAAATGACTCACGAGTTTCATAGTCTGGCCGCACCCATTCCTGTCAATCTGCTTCCTGCTGATCGCGACTGGTCGATCTTGCGCGATAACGCGGCCCCGCTTAGTGGCCCGAAATCGAACCAGATGCCGATCAATCGCGATACGGCCATCGCCGCCGCCGTCACTGCCCACGGCAACGGCTCGGCGATTGAGGAAGTGAAGATAGCCGACGATACTGGTCAGTATGCTTATGAGGTGAAGTTCGCGAACGGCGACGAGATCTATATCGATGCGTATACCGGGCAGGTGATTCACATTAAGCTGTACGGTAACGATGCGCCGGTTTCTCCTACGACCCCGCCGATTGATCCGATCGCACGCTTCAGTGAGTCGGCCTATGACGCCGAACTGGCAGCGATTTTTGTACTCCCCCTGGACACGAGCGGTCGTCTACTCTTCGACCCGAACCCGTATGCTCCGCCGTTGATACCCGACAGAGACGCGCTCCGTATCGCCCTAGAACAGGGCCGCGATCTGCGCACGATTATTAACGCCGACGGCAGCCGCACGCGGTTACTCACCTATCGGATGACCCGCAGTGACGGCCCGGCGGCACTACAGCTTGGCCGGATGCTCAGTGACCAGGAACACGTGTTGAACGAACTGCTGCTGGTGCTGCTGGCCCTCAGCGGGGTGAGTGTCATGTTGCTAGGGGTGGGAAGTTGGTGGCTCGCCGGTCGTGCGCTCGCCCCGGCCCAGGATGCCTGGGAGCGCCAGCAGTCATTTATCGCCAGCGCCAGCCACGAACTGCGCACGCCGCTCACGCTGATGCGCGCCAGCGCCGAGGTGGCGATCCGCTCTGTCCCCGAGTCGAACGTTGATCAGCGTGAGTTGCTCGGCGATGTACTGAGTGAGGCCGACCATATGCGTCGGCTGGTGGACGATCTGCTCATGCTCTCGCGGCTCGATAGCGGACGGCTCAAGCTTGAACGCAACCCGGTGGGTCTGTCCGAGCTGCTGGGCGACATCCAGCGCCAAATGAGCCGGATCAGCGAGTCGCGCCGGATTACGATTGCCCTCGGCCACGTCTCTGGCGTCGCGATGGCCGACGCCGACCGGCTGCGGCAGGTGATGATCATTCTGCTCGATAACGCCCTGCGCTACACGCCGGACGACGGCAAGATCACAATCAGCGCCGATGTACACAGTGCGACGGTGCAGATCCATGTGGCCGATAACGGGAGCGGCATCCCGCCACAGCACCTGCCGCATGTCTTCGAGCGGTTCTACCGCGCCGACGAGGCCCGTGGCGTCTCGGGCAACGCGGGCCTGGGCCTGCCAATTGCCAAGGGGCTGATTGAGGCCCAGCACGGCAAGATCGGGATCGCCAGCACGTTCGGCGAGGGTACGACGGTCACGCTCACGCTCGATGTTGCGACGGTGTAGCGGGGCGAAGCAGCGTCTATAGTGGGTGTCGCAAACTCGTGCTATAATCCGGCATCCGCCGACTCTTCCTTGATTTCTGATATTGTCTACGCTTACTATGCTCACCATAAACCCTAACTCCCGTGCCGCAGATGTCAAGTACGAGCCATTCCGGCCTGCCCTTCAGGAGCGGTTTCTCTCGCGTTTCTACCAAGTCTCGCGTGAACTGGTATTCCAGGCCGAGCAGCAGCGCGAAGATACGATCCGTGAGGAGGTAACCTGGGCGTTTGTAATCCGTGGTAATCCTCGTCAGCAAGCTATCTACCGAGCAGTGTGGCTACTTTTGCGCGACTTGTTGCGGGTTGGGTGGGGGCTTCGTTGGAATGACGATACCTCTACGCTAGAAATTACACCACCTCCAGCCTATGAAAAGCCACGAAGTCAGGATGATATTCAAATCCACAAGCAAATGCGTCGGAATACGATGTCGCCTGAACGGCATACGCGGATTATCCAAGCCAAAGACTTTATACAGCGCATGGAGTCTCCCCCAAAGGGGATGCCGATTACATCCCTTATAGCTGACGGTGAGGCACTGGCTCATGATTTACAAAACGTCTGCCAATTACGAGATAAAATCGCACGCGCTGAGGCTATGCGTCAGCTTGTGCGTCCCTATCTTCAACTCGTAGAGGAAAATATCCGATGTGCCTATACCGGGCTGCTTCTCGGTGATATTTGGCGCTACTTTCGTTTGACGTGGGCGTCACCAGTCTATACGACTCCTGGTCGCAGCCTGTTTTACCTAATCCGTGACAAGGCTCGCCCCAATCATCCGGTTATGGGGATTGCGTCTCTTGAGAATGCGCCTATTTATATTGGCGACCGTGATCAGCACATTGGTTGGACGCCAGATTCTTTTGTGAATGATCTCCTGGTTGGGGCAGATCGTGATCATGCGGTTCCAGTTGATACGGAGATTGTTCGGGGTGCGTTTGATCGGTTGCTCAACAATATCCGGCGTGCATTGAACGACATCAGTATTGATGGACTTTGCACGCACGATGAGTTGGCCCATCCTACTTCTGAGCTTGTTCAGCAGCTTAGCGCTCAGGCTGCGCAATTCGCCCAGGATCGCCAAGATGCGTTGCGTGAGTGGAAAATTTATAGCGATCAGCCTGAAAAGGCGACGGATACCGGCCTTCAACGCAGCGCCTACGGCAATATCAGCGAGCAGGCGTACCTCTTGTTGTTTCAAAAAAAACGTGCGACTGAGCTTGCGCGTTTGCTTGGCGCACAGATTGCGATTGAGCAACTTCTGGCCCGCGCTGATTTTGCCCAGACATGGCAACCTTGGGCAGAGACCGAACGGGGCAAGGCGGCCATTCGTAATGGCTTAGTGGCGATCAAAAATCAGCATGTTGGCACGAGTATCCTAGAGCTTAATATCTGTGGGGCGGTGCCCCCCTATAACCACCTGCTGGGTGGTAAGCTTACCGCACTCCTGATGTGTTCGCCGCAGGTGGTCGCTGACTATAAGCGCAGATATGGCCGTTCACGTAGCGAGATTGCCTCGCAGTTGAAAGGCGAGGATGTTGTTCGGCCCGCAGACCTCGTCTACATCGGAACAACCGCACTCTATACCGCAGGATCAAGCCAGTATAATCGCCTGCGCTTGCCTGCTGGCTTATTAAGCGCGGAGGCATCTGAAACACCGATTGAATATATTGGAGCCACGCTCGGCTATGGGACGTCACATATCAGCGATGCGACCACTGCTGCGCTTGAGGAGGCGGTCGGCGACGATTTCCTTCAGGTGAACCATGTTCTTGGCGAGGGTGTCAGTCCGAAGATGCGGATCATCCGGCGCGGCCTTGATGCGATTTTTCGTGAGGGGCAACGAATTCTCTCTGATCAAATCTCTAAGCATCAGATGAGTCGTCTTGTCTATGGCGTTTTCCTGGCGAAAAATGGCAAGGAATACTTGCAAGGAAAAGCCGACCAGCCCCAATATATCTGGGAGACTGCGCTTGATCCGCACGAAGGAACCGAGCGGATTGCCGAATTTTGGCGCACCCGCTGGCTTGATGCGCGGATTGCCTTTGCGCCGGTCATGGATCGTCTGCGCCAGTTTCGCCCCGAAACACTGCTCCTATCACCGGAATTGACTGAAAAAGACGGGTTCGATTGGGCCTACAAGCTCTTCAAGGTGAAGTCGGCGTCTGAGCCAACGGACGTCGTCTCTCCGCTTGCGGATACCCGCACGATCTCGCCTGATGAAGCCCAACGCCGACTTGTTCGCAATCTCTATCGCGGTACAACTGGTTTTGCTGATGGTGTTCCGCTTGAGGATTTACAGCGACTCCACGCAACGACCGACCTTGACACGGTGATCCGAGCGCATATTCAGGCAAAACGCAGCGTGGTTCTAACTGGTAATCCTGGTGATGGCAAGACCCATCTGCTACGCATACTGGAGCAGGATATTGCCGCCCTGGGGGCGGTGGTTGAGCCAGACGCAAGCGCGGTGCTGAATGAAGAAATTATCGCGCATTGGCGCACAGCTCATGATGTCGGCAAGCCCTACTTTATCGCGATTAATGAGTCGGTGCTCTTTAATCTTGCTCAGGCACACCCGGAATTTGAGCCGCTCCAGTCCGCGTGGCGGCAGGTTACTGCGGCGCTCACGTATGATGCCACTCCATCAGCAGTGTCCGTAGGCGATGTGGTGGTGCTTGACCTAAGCCACCGGAATACGCTCGACGAGTCGCTGGTCAACGCAATCATCGCACAGCTTACCGATGTGAGGATGCTTCCGCGCTGTGCCCAGTGCCCTAGTGCTGGCTGCGATATGGTGCGTGGTCAGACCATCCTGCGTGAGCCGTTGGTTCGCAAACGCTTGCAAGCGATCTTCGACCGCATGACCCGCCGTGGTATCCATGTCACCATGCGCGATCTCCAGTCATTTGTTGCGTATCTGCTGTTTGCAGATCGGGATTGCACCGATCTCTTGCGGGAGAGTGATGTGGCTGCGCTGGCCCTGCCCCAACTGCCCTATAAAGGCCACGGGCCGCTCTTTGATGCCGTGCGCCGTGTCTTTGACCCGGCCAGCGTCTGCCATCCGGTCTATGATGAACATCTGATCAACAATACGCTGCCCCTTGATGGGTGGCTCTCGGCTGATGTTGCTCCCGGCGGATCACTTGATGTAAGCGCGACCAAGCTCTTTGAGCAGCGCAAGCGCACCTTCTACTTCTATCACCAGTATGGCGATGCACTCCTGACGATGGCGGGCGATGACGAGCAGGCATTTGAGGCGTTCCTCCAGGAGACGGATCTGCGGGTTGCGCTCCGCCAAGTCATGAAGAAGTTGGCGGCTTTTTTTGGCCGCGCTACCGAGAGCGATCAGTTACCAGTCTGGCAGAGCCACCGCTACGACCAGAGCGCTCAGCGCATCCTCTACGCGGTGCAGTCCCGACATCGCCGTGAGTTCGCGCTGCTGCGCCCACACCTCTCGTCTCATATGAATGCCGCCTTCAGGCTGGCTGATGATCATCGCCTGCTGCGCTTTACCCGCAACCCCCAAGCCAGCCTGCGGGTTGACTACCCCCTGTTTCGCCTGCTGCACCAGGCTGAGCGTGGAGTGCCTGCCCTGCTGCTTCAACCAGATGCAACGCGGCGCGTATGGCAGTTCCTCGAACAACTGACGGATCAGAATGCCCCCCTTGACGACGAGGTCACTGTTCAGATTCTTGATCCAATGACGGGAGAATACTTGGAAGTGACGGTAGACCAACAGATGAAGACGTATGTGTCAATTACAGGCAAGGAGGGTCGCCGTGTTTGATATAAAGCAGATACGTAACGCGATTGAGCTTCAATACATCGGCTTTAACCCCAACACAGCGAAAATCAAGCCAGCACATTTGGCGAACGGATTGTTTCGTGTCATGCTGAGTTATCGCTACGATACGACGCGGTTGCTTCAATTCGTTTACACACCCCTTAAAGAGGGCAATCCGCTCCGTGGTTGTGAGCCACAAACGATCTACGATCAGTTGGTGACAGCTAAGCACATTAACCCGCGTGATGTGTCGCTGCCACAGGTTTCTGCTCTACGATCCGCGCTGCGCAAAATTGTTACCGCAGATAACGCGGTCTACCCTGGGATGGACTCTTACTCGGCAGGTGCAGCCCCGTTTGTTTCTAACGACCATATTGGACAAGATGCGGGTGAGTTTCTTGCACTCTGGCTCCAGCGTGATGCTCCGAGATTTAGAGATACAATACTCTCTGCGCTTATGCAACTTACCGATCCGATTACCGTTACTGCTACTCCTCTCTTCGATGAAGATGTTCCAAAGCCTGTAGTCGTTAAAGGCGCAGATACCATCTTGGCCTTTGGTGATACTTGCCCTCCTACACTGCAACGTGGTATGGGTACACTAGCCATCGCGGCTGAACAACTTGCTGTTCATATGAACGCGCATCCTAATAAACTTGCACGTTTACGAATGGCGATGCTTCTAAGTTCATTTCTAGTTGTGCGCTATCTTGTCGATTTGGAAGCACTCTTCACACCATCCACTAGCCGTGCCCGACCGATCTTTCTACTCGATTTTTCGTCTGCCAACAATACTCCGATCCGCGCTGCCTCACAGCGGTCGTATATTTTTGCTTGCCAAGCGATGACTCGCTTTTACACTTGGATGTTCGCCCAATATCTTCGTGATCGTTATACACTTGAGGATCTCGCTCAGGTACCAACTTATGGCACGAAAATGAAATCTGCGGAACGACAGGTCATTGCCGATGTATGGCAAGGTGCTAATGACGACCAGCGTGACGCGCCTGACCCCTATCGGGTCTATGGGCAGGCAGTGTACGATATTATCGTACTGCTCTCTGAGGCACCTATCCTATACATGCGACAGATCGGTATCCGTGGCGGTCTATTTTGGCCTCCTTATGGACTCCAACCCACAAAGCAAATGGCACCTCGTCAAGACATGTTGGAAGTATTGATCCGAAGCGTTTGCTGTCAGGGCGAGATCCTAACGCTTGGGCAGATCCAGGATCGGCTGTGGCAGACTTTTGGGATTATTATTGGTGGGCGAGCCGAGGATCTTGATCTCCTAGTAAGTGCTGGAATCTACCAAGCTGATAGTCAAGCTCTTGAGCATAACCAAGCGTCGTTTGTTCAACAACTGAGTGACTTAAGCTTCGCACGTCTCCTTGCTGATGGTGTTCTCAATGTACAAGTAGGAACAGCATGGAACTGACACTTACCGGCGTCCTAACCGATCTCCTGCAAACTCGGCTGCGGTCTACCAAGCTTGGCATTGTAATCCGGGGCATTCAAGATATTCGCCCGGTACCCATTGTCGTAGCAATACAAGCAACAATGGAAGATCCGCTTGCGGTGGCGGTTGTCGGCTATCACATCGATTTCACACCGGAACTGGAGATAGCCACAACCATTGAGGCGGCTGTCGGGTGGCGCAATCAGGCAAGTGACTATGCTGGACGTATCCTTGTGTTTGTTCCAGGCGATGTGGAGAAACTCGGATCGCTTGAAAGTTTCGACAAGGTAACTACGCGTGATGTTGCGAACCACCTTATCCAATGGGCTGAGCGAACCCTTGCACATACACCCCCACAGCAGCGGTTTTGGAGTGATCTGCAAAGCCAGGTGGCAACGCTTCCCTTTCGTATGCTGCTAGATTTTACCATTGCAGTTGCGGCAAGTACGCAGAATATTAGCGTCATCCCGAAAGAACTTTGGCGGCTCGGTCTGCTAGAAGATGGTACGCTGCTGAATATGCAAGTCAATGTAGGAGAGCGACTTGATCGAAATCGCGCTTTGATAACTCAGATTGGACAGCTTTCGGATAAAAGCCGCAAGCGCATGAACTCGGTATTGCGTAGGGCCACGGGTACAGGGCATCAGCAATTACGTGAAGCGGCCCGCCAACTCCGAACATTTTTCGAGCAGGGAGATAATAGCTCGCTTGATGGTCTACGATTCGATGATGTGGAACGTCTTATACAGGCTGGAAAAATCGAGCCCAGCCCTGCGCCTAAACCGATTCTAGATGAGCCGACTGAAGTTGGTGACTATACTGATACGGAAGAACGCGAACCTCGCCGTATCCGCGATTCCGTATTGCGTGGGCAGGAGCTAACGCAGGCGGTGGCCGGACAAGTGGTGCGGCAGGGCGACCCGGCAGTTGTCGCGGCCTACCTCGAACGTGTGCATCAGCGCATGACCGATGAGCGCAGCGATGGGGACGACCTGATCGACGATGACGTGCTGACGCCGATCAGTGGTGGCCGTTCAATCCAAACCAATGTCACCCGCCACACGCGATCACTCTACGAGTTTGTAGGCATCTTCTGCACCGAACACAGTTGGGGCGGCGTAACTCAGGCGGATCAGCACAATATGCGTGATGTGATCCAGCGGTTCAGTAATGCCAGCGATGTCGAGCGGTACGACCCCTGCACACCGTTGCAGGATGGACAGAGCCTGCTTAGCCTTTTAACAAACATTGATCAAGAAATGGCAAGTGCGACGCATTTCAGAGATCTCTGGACACAGTTGGAGCGGGCGCGGGCCACACTTTGCGTTCAGCTCGACCTTCTGATTGTTGATCCAATCTCCTTGATCTATAGCAATAGCACAGTGCGCGAGTCTGTTTACCAGTATCTTGACACCTACGCCGAGTTGTTACGGCAGTTACATCGCCACGCTGGCGAACTCAATCAGCGATTTCGGAAGGCGTACCGCGCAATCCTCCAGGGTCTTTTGCGGCTCGATGTAATCTTTGTACACACTCCGTCTGAGAACCCGGCTCAGGCGAGCTATCGGCAATGGAAGGCGTTGCTAACCCCGCTGCATCCGTTACATCTCTGGCGCTACCGCACGATCCTTGAGCGCACCGGATCAAACCTCAGCGCGACTGAGCAAGAGCAATTAACCCACGCGCTGCCAAAACTGCCCCACCTGTTGCATTTTGTGGCGACTATTGATCCTCAGGGTGGCAAGATTACCCTGCCGCATGCAGGAAACCTAGAAACGCTGCCAATCTACGAGAATCGCACAAACCGCTACCTGGGCAGTGATGGCGTTGAATTCCTCAGCGACTTGTTGAAAAGCTGGCTCACATTTGCCCCCTATAGCCGCCCGCAAATCCGCGTGGCGTTGGTTGATGTGCCCTACCTGCCTGACGCACTACGCGAAGTCTGGCGGTTTATGCGTGGGCAAAGCCAAACACGGGTTGTGATTGATTGCTACCGCACCCGTCCACAACATGTGCTTGAGCATCTCGCGGAGATGGATTTTGAGGGGCAAGACAGTGCGATTGCTGAACTGCTGCTTGATGGGGCGTTGAGCCTCAACCTCTACGAGAAAGATTCGCTGCGCGATGTGGTGCATGCACTTGAGCAGCGACAGGTGCATATTACCTACTGCTTCGACCAATCATCATACGACCTTACGAAGACGACGCGGAGCGGACACCTTGTAGTTAGCCCGCTGGTTGTCACCTACAAGTACGGTTACGATGAGGCGTATAAGAAGGGCGAAATATCGCCCTCCTCGGATGCCGACAGTGGCTTATTCGCCGATTACCATTATTTGCTCAATCAAGCGATTGATCTACAAGAAGATCAGTCGTTTCAGGTACAAATCGGTAGCGGCAACGATGTTGACGCCCTGAATACGCTATTGTCATCACAAAGCACACGTTGGCTTGCGGTTGCGGATCGCACCATGCTGGGCTATGCCCCACATGAGTCCGTGCCGCTGGTGGAACAACTGCATGGTCGGCGCGAAGTTGCGGTCTGGGCCTATGCCACATCACGCTCCGTAGTCCAGTTTGTTGAGATTCTCCGCTCCTTCAACCTATTGCCGAACGAGGCTCATATTGCCTCGTTGATGCAGAAGTACGGACATATTGCGGCTGGTGGACTCTTTAGTGCGGTGCGGGCCAATAATCTCTCAACGGCACAGCGAAATCAGCGGAAAGGACTGATCGGGACGGTTGTTGCGGCACACTGGTATGCCTCACGCTACCCTGGAGCGCTGATCGCATCGCTCGATAGCGGGCTTGCACGCCAATGGCTTTCGCTACAATCGGCTTCTCGTGAGCGTGCGGATCTGGTCGGGCTACGCGAAGATGACCAAGGCAATTTGATCATTGAAGTCATTGAGGTGAAGGCGATTGAGCGTGCGGGTAAAGAAGTGCAGGTAGGCAGCAATCCACAGACTCGGCAGATCACACTAAGCGGAGCAGCAGTAGACCAACTGCGCTCAACGCTGGCAGCAATCGCTCCGATTTTCTTGCCCGCTGAGTCACAGGAAGGGCTCTTTACCCAAGCCAGACGCGAGGCGCTGAAATACCAACTCTATCGCGAGTGCTTCCGTGAGTTGCACCCTAAAACGGATCAACATCGCTGGTACAAACTCCTGAATAACGCCTTTCGGGAAGATCCCAACGCTGCTCCGGTCAGCGTGATTTGTCGAGGAGTCGTGACCCACGTTCTCTTCGAGGAGCATGGTGATACAGAAATTGTGGTGGATGGAAGCGGCGAGATCAGCTTGGTACGACTACGCGATGAAGCTGTCCAACGGCTCGTTGCGCCACGTGATACCGAGCAACCTCCATTGCCTCCTGCCCTGCCACCATTATCTTCGCCACCGTCTACAGGCGGTCGTGATCAGTCACCTGAGCCACATGAACCCATCATCAGCCATGAAGATTCAGGATCTCAACCTCGCTCATCTGTAGGCGAAGAAAAACAGGAAGTGATCACACCGCCTGCGCCAGTATTGCCAGTCAATCTGCATAGCATCTCTACAGTCATTGCGCCAACCTATGATGTGATGCTTGGTGACACGGGTCATCCTCAGCAGTATGGACTGCTTGGTCGGGTTGGCGAGCGTAAGCGCGTAGCACTTGACCTCAACGGCACGAACACGATCAGTTTGTTTGGAGTCCAAGGAGCGGGCAAATCGTATACCCTTGGAAGTATTGTCGAGATGGCGACAAAGCTGTTTCCGGGGATTAACGCGCTGCCCTCACCACTTGCCTCGGTCATCTTCCACTATCACCAGAGCCAGGACTACCCCCCAGAGTTTATCTCTATGATTGCGCCAAACAGCAAGGAAGAGGAGCTAAGGGTACTGGCTCAGCAGTACAACGCACGCCCGGACTGCCTTGATGATGTGTTGATCTTAACATCGGCTGACAAGGTGGCACGACGCCGAATGGAGTTCCCATCAGTTCAGGTGCAACCTATTTTATTCAGCTCAAACGAGCTTTCGCTCAAGGATTGGCGCTTCCTGATGGGCGGGGTTGGCAACCAGATGTATGTCAAACAGATGAATGTGATCATGCGCCTGCTTCGTGAGCAGATTACGCTTGATGCGCTACGGGATGAGATTAGCACATCGAGCTTGAGTGACAGCCAAAAAACCATCGCAAACACGCGATTGAATTTTGCGGCTCAATTCATTGATGATCGCCAGCATCTCGGGACAGTGTTACAGCCGGGGCGGCTCGTTATTGTGGATCTGCGCGATGAATTTATTGACAAAGACGAGGCACTCGGACTGTTTGTTGTCCTGCTCAATATCTTCGCCAATGCTGGTCGAGAGAAGGGGTTCAATAAGCTGGTCGTCTTCGATGAAGCCCACAAGTACATGAATAACGAAGACCTCACGAGCCATATTGTTGACGTTATTCGGCAGATGCGGCACCAAGGGGTGTCAGTGCTGATTGCTTCTCAAGATCCGTTATCACTCGCCAGCGCGATCATCGAGCTATCCTCGATTGTCATCCTGCATCGCTTTAACGCGCCCAAGTGGCTTAAACATATCCAACAGTCGGTTTCTGCGCTCGCCGATCTGACTGCCGGACAACTTGCATCGTTGCGCCCTGGCGAGGCGTTTATTTGGGCAAACAAAGCGACTGATGTGCAGTACACTCAGCGGGCCATAAAGATACGCTTTCGCCCACGGTTGACTCAACACGGGGGTGGGACGAAAACAGCTATATAAAACACCGGGATGCTGAGCGAAGCGAAGTGTGACAGGGCGAGTTTTGTGCTACGACGTGGTTTGCGGATATAGCGGTTCTATCTAGGTCGTGAAGCGGTGTTTGTCGTGTCGGCTTCAGCCGCACAGGCGCTGAAGCGCCCACTACGAACTTGACACCTGACACCTGACACCTGAAACCTTGCGCTACTGCCTCCGATATGGATGATCGCCCATGCCTGATGGTACTCGTGCCGATCCGCGCCCTCGCACCACGCTCCTGCTCGCCATTGTCTTGCTGATGATCGCCCTGTTGCCGCGTGTGATCAGTCTGAGCGATTTTTACACGACTGATGAGGCGTATTTCTGGCAGGGGCGAGTCGCCCATTTCAGCGCCGCGATCACGATGGGCGACTGGCGCAGTACGGATCAGACGGGCCACCCTGGGGTCACGACGATGTGGCTGGGTGCGCTGGGTAAGTACCTCGCCGATGGCTTGGGTGTGCCCGCGCCGAGTCCTGGCAGCGGGACGCACTATTTGTCGTTCCTGCGCTTACCTCTGGCGGTGATGAACGCCCTCGCTGTTGGCCTGGGCTATCTGTTGCTGCGACGGCTGCTGCGCCCTTACGTTGCGTTTGGTGCCGCCTTGCTCTGGGCTACGTCGCCCTTCCTGATCGCCCACAGTCGGTTGCTGCACTTGGATGCGCTGCTCACGTCGCTGATCAGCCTGAGTCTGTTGAGCCTACTGGTCGCCACCATCGGGGCGCGGGCACCGATTCGCCCGCTCTGGCGGCGTCCGTCCCTGCTGCTCGCGGGTGTGTTCGCGGGTCTAGCCCTGCTCACGAAGTCGCCGGCGCTGCTGCTGCTGCCCTTCGCCGGGCTGCTGATGTTCGCTAGTGAGCTTGGCGCACGGCCCGCCGGGGTCACGCTCTGGCGGGCCACGTTCAGCGCCCTGGCCCGTGCGCTCGGTGCCTTCCTGGTCTGGATGATGGCGGCGACAGTGATCTTTGTGGCTCTCTGGCCGGCAATGTGGGTGAGTCCGCTTGGCTCGCTGGGCAGCGTCATCACGGAGGTGATCAACAACGGGGGTAAGGCGCACAGCGCAGGTAACTACTTTATGGGCCAGGCGGTGGCTGACCCCGGCTGGTTCTTTTACGTTGCGGTGGTACTCTGGCGCGGCGAGCCGCCGCTGACGCTCGGCCTGCTGGCCCTGGCTGGCTACGGCATCGGGTGGCTGCTTCACCGGCAGGCGACTACGGTAGGCCAGGAGTTGCGCAGCCGGGAGCCTGATCTGATCCGCCAGCGCCAGGTGATTATGGCCCTGATCGCCTTCAGCTTGCTCTTTTTGATCGCCCTGACCCAGATGGCCAAGAAATTTGACCGCTACCTACTGCCGCTCTGGCCCTGTCTGGAGATCCTCGCGGCGATTGGTATCTCGGCCACGCTGGACCGGGCGGCACGCACGGTCTGGGGCCGTGCGATCCTGAGCCGACGCCTTACTCGCCCGCTGCTCGCCGGGGCGGCTGTGGTATCCTTAATCGTCCCGCTGATCTCCTACGCGCCATATTATCTGGCCTACTACACGCCGCTGCTCGGCGGCGGCACCACCGCCCAGGATGTGCTGCTGGCTGGATGGGGCGAGGGTATGGAGCAGGCGGGTGCCTGGCTGAACGCCCGTCCCGATTTCGAGCGCGGCCCGGTACTCTCGTGGATTCCTGAGACGCTGACGCCCTTTGTGCGGCCCACGGTGGCGGTGTACGACCTCGATACCGACGCCCTCAGCAAATCGGCGAACTACGCCGTTGTCTACACCAGCGTCGCCGCACGCGATAGCCGTACTGTTGCCGAGGCATTCGCCTTGCAGACGCCGCCGCTCTTCACCCTGCGCGTCCACGGTGTCACCTACGCGAGCATCCACCAGGTGCCGCGCCCCTACAGCCGCACGCTGGATGCGGTATTCAGCGGGGTTCACCTGCGCGGCATCTCTGACCAGATCATCGGCTCGACCCTGGTGATCACGCCTTCGTGGGACATCCAGCTAGACCGGGCCGGTGGCCTGCGGAGCTTTGTCCACGTCCTCAGTTCCGAGGGTACGCTTGTCGGTCAGATCGACACGGTGATCGACGATGGCATGTTCGCCAATTGGCAGGTCGGACAGCAGTTCGGGACGCCACTGCCGATTGGTCTGCCCGCCGACCTGCCCGCCGGTGAGTACCGGGTGCTGCTCGGCCTCTACACGCCCGAGGATGGCCAGCGCCTGCCCGTCACGATGGGACAAGTCGCCCCCGAGAATGTGGATGGGCCAAATGCGGTTGAGATCCTGCGCATCAGGCGGTAGGGGTGGCGCAGCGTCACGGGCCGTGGGAAAGAAATCTGCAATCCTATGAACGCTCGCACCCTGCTTACCCTGCTCGCCCTCGTCGCCATTGTCGGTGGCTGTGTACCGATTGTCGCCACTATCAGTGCGACCCCGTCGGTTGCCCGCGCTGCCAGAGCGACGGCCACACCCCCGCCCAGCGCCACGCCGACACCACAGCCTAGCGTCACGCCCACGCCAACCCTGCCACCCGAGGTGGCCGTCCAGGCTCCTGCCCTTCTGCCCGCAGCGGTGGGCGACTTGGCCGGAGCCTCGGCCTGGGATCGCTACACGATCATTGCCGCCCTGAACCCGAGTGATCTCAGCGTGCGCGGCACTGTCACCCTCGATATGCGCAACCGCTACGGCGTTGATCTGGATCAACTCTACTTTCATCTCTACCCGAACCACCCCGACTTCGGCGGGCGGCTGGATGTTACCAGCGCCAGCGTGAACGACGTACCTGTAACCTCGGACACCCTGCACAACGACACCCTGCTGCGCCTTACGTTACCCGCGCCCCTGCGCCCCGGCCAGTCCGCCCACGTGGTGCTAGAATTCAGCGCCAAGACCACTAAGAATGCGAGCAGCAAGACCTTCGGAGCCTCCAACTTCGAGGCGGGGGTCTGGTCAATGGCGAACTTCTACCCTATCCTGGCCCGCCACTTCGCCGACAGTGGCTGGGACACCCGGCAGGTTGATTCGCGTGGCGACTTTGCAGTTTCCAGCGTGGCTCTCTATGATGTGACCATTGACGCGCCAAACGGCTGGACTCTGGTGAGTACCGGCGTGACGATACACGACGGGCCAGTGAACGAACAGGTACACCGCCAGCGATTCGTCAGCGGGCCGCAGCGCGAGTTCTACCTGGGCGCTCTCCAGGGGCTCGCTCAAGCCGAGACGCTGGTGGACGGCACCCGTATCGTCTCCTATTTCCAGCCCGGCAGCGCCGACGGCGGCACATTCGGCCTGGAGGTGGCCACGCAATCCCTGCGCGCCTTCAACGCACGCTACGGCACCTACCCCCTGGCCGAACTTGAGGTGGTGCAGTCGGCCCTCACCCAGTTCCTGGGCATGGAGTACCCTGGCGTGGTGCTGATCGAGCAAAAGCTCTACACCAAGCCAATGGGCGATCTGGAGCCGACCATTGCCCACGAGATCGCCCACCAGTGGTGGTACAGCCAGGTTGGCAACGACGCCCAGGGCGAGGCGTGGCTCGACGAGGGTCTGGCCAGTTATTCGCAGGTGGTTTACGACGAGGCTATCGGCAATCCGCAACGTACTGAGGGTGAACTCCAGTTTTTTCGCAACATCTTCATCACTGCCCGCGCCGTCGGTCACGACGCACCCCTAAACAGTTCACCCGCCGACCTGGGAAATGGTCGCTACTACCCTGTGATCTACGCCAAAGCCCCGCTCTTCTTCCACGCCCTGCGTAGACAGCTTGGTGAGACAGGATTTGACCGATTCATCCACGCCTACTACGCGGCCTTCCGCTACCAGGACGTTGCTGGCCCTGACATGCTGCGGGTCGCCCAGCAAAGCTGTGGCTGTGATCTGACGAAGATCTATCACGACTGGGTACTCACAGCGGCCAAGGTAGCGATACCATAGGGCAACAGGTGGGTCGGACATCAATACTCCCTCACCCTCACGGGGAGAGGGGAGTACATCCCTTCCTGGTAAGGAATACCCCCCCTCTCCCGCTCAGGGAGAGGGGGCTGGGGGGGTGAGGGCTGCGCGGCGGTGGACGTCCTCGTTCAAAAGCCTTGCACCAATCCACGCTCGCTCTGCGTACAATAAGGGCGACCCACTGACTATACTCTCGGAGGCTCCGCAGCTATGGATATGAGACGTGCGTTCAGCTACGTGTTCGACGACGATGAGTGGCTCACCGTCATATTACTTGGCGGCCTCATCCTGTTCGTGCCGATCCTCGGCCAGATTGTGCTGATCGGATTCCTCTGCGAGACGGCCCGCAATGTGGCGACGGGGAACAGCCGCCCCCTGCCCAAGTGGAATCATCTGGGCGAGACATTCCGCCTGGGACTGTCGGGCCTCCTGATCCAGCTCGTCTACGCCCTGCCGATCATTCTGCTCGCCTGTGTCTTTGGCTGCCTGCTGATTATCGGCACCGCGACGCTGCGCCAGTCATCGACCGTTGTCGGGAGCGTGATCATGCTGACCTTCCTCTGCATCCTGCCGCTGCTCTCCCTCGTGAGTCTGGTCGTCCAGCCCCTCACTCTGGGGGCGATGGTGCGCTACCTCCAGACCGGGAGCCTAGGTGCTGCGCTGCGCGTGGGCGCGGTGGCAGATCTGTTGCGCAGCGACATGGGCGGCTGGCTGCTGCTCTGGCTGCTCCAGATCCTCTGTGTGATGATCGGCAGTCTCGGCAGTGTCTTTTTTGGTATCGGCGCAGCCTTCACCAGCATCTATGCCACGGCGGTATTTGGCCACCTACTCGGACAGATGATGGCCCGCCCTACGCCGACGTGATGCATGCGGATGCCCGCATCACGCCGCAGAGAAGGATACCGATGCAACGCACGAAGATGCACCCAAGGGAACTGCTCTACCCCTCAAACCTGCTCACGATCAGTCGGCTGCTGCTACTGCCAGTCACCCTCATCTACCTGAACAGGCCGGAGCGGCGGCGGGCGGCGCTCGTGTGTCTGGTGGTAACGATGATCACCGATGCGGTGGACGGGCCGCTCGCCCGCTGGCGCGGCGAGGTTTCGCCGCTTGGCGAGTTCCTCGATCCGATTGCCGATAAGCTCGTCCTCGACTCAACGGCCCTGATGCTCTCGCGGACACGCGGCTTCCCGTGGGCCGTCACCTGGCTCCTGATCTTCCGCGACGTGGGCATCGTACTGGCGGCGTTCGTAGTCTTCCGTCGCCGGGATAGCATCACCAGCGCCCAGTCGAGCGGCAAGCTCACCACAGTGACCCTCACAGCAGCGACGCTCTGCTACATCGCCGACGGGCCACGCAGCGGCAGACCAGCCCTCTGGCTGGCTATGATCCCGTTTGGACTCTCGTTCGTACAGTACGGGGCGCGCTTCCTGAGGCTGATGCGCGGGGCATAGGGCCAATACTCTGCCCCCTCACCCCCTGCCCCTCTCCCTCACGGGGAGAGGGGAGATCCCGCAACAGGACGCATCCGACTCCCCCTCTCCCGTTCAGGGAGAGGGGGCTGGGGGGTGAGGGTTGATCGGCCATCACGTGACTTTGACGTATTCCTCGCCTGTCAGGTGCTATAATATCTGGCCCTAGAGCAGTATGCCGCATGTATGACGTGGGTTGCTCTTCACTTCCCGCGTCTGTGGAATCGACCATGACGATACCACCATCAGGAACTCAGAACCAAGTCAACGTCGTCCGTGACGGGTCTATGTCGCATCTTCGTGATCGGGTGCAGGAGCTTGAGGCAAGCTGGGATAGGTTGTGCGTGGGCGACTGGTCGTGGGATCATCTGGCTACCTTACACCGCCAAGCCCACAGCTTGGCGCAATTTGCGAGCTCCTTTGGCATCTCGACTGTGGGCACAACCGCGCAGCAGCTTGAGCAGGCGCTCGCACAGTTGGAGGCGAGCCATCTCGCGACCCTTACACCTGAGACACGTGCGCCTATCGATGCGCTGTTCACCAATCTGTCGGCGGTCGTCCATGCGAACGAGGATGAGACATACGTACGAACATTGTTTTACCCCTTGGCTGCGACCGGACGCGCTGAGCGTCAGATCGCCGTGCTGATTGTGGACGAGAGCGCCGCCGCGAATCACCTAGCGCTCCAGTTGGAGCACTTTGGCTATCACGCCACCGTCGTATCGACGTTTGATGGTATTGAGGAGGCCATCCGTGCCAACCCACCGACCGCAATGGTGATGGACATTATGTTCTTTGAAGGCGACCTCATCGGGTCACAGCGGATGGTGGAGACTACACGGGAGGCAGGCACTGTGCCGGTTATCTTCCTCTCGCAGCGCAATGACTTTGAGGCCCGGCTCTCGGCGGTGCGGGCGGGCGGCAAGGCATATCTGACCAAGCCGGTCGATATCGATGGCCTCGTGGGCGTGCTTGACACGCTCACGGGTGCTTTTGTCCCCGATCCATTCCGCGTGCTGATCGTTGATGACACACGTATGATGAGCATACTTTACGAGGCGATGCTCCGCGATGCTGGCATGCGTACGGTTGCACTGAATGATCCTACCCAGATCATCCATGTACTCAACGAGTTTCAGCCCGACCTCCTACTGCTCGATATGTACATGCCCACGTGTACCGGCACCGAGGTTGCCACACTGATCCGTCAGCAGGCTGCGTTTGTTAGTTTGCCCATCGTTTTTCTCTCTGGGGAGCACGACCGCGAGAACCAGCTCGCTGCCCTCAATCAGGGCGGCGATGATTTCCTGACCAAGCCGATCATGGCGGCGCAGTTGGTGTCGGCGGTGACAAGTCGGGCACGCCGAGCGCGGGCGATGCGCGCCCAGCTCAGCCAGGACGGGCTTACTGGCCTGCTTACCCATGCGTCGATCAAAGAACAGGTGGTGCGCGAGATCGTGCGGGCGCAGCGTTATGGCACGATCCTGACGGTCGTGATGATCGATATCGATCACTTTAAGCGAATCAATGATAGCTATGGTCACGCGGCGGGAGACCGGGTGCTGAAGGGATTGGCTCGCTTGCTCCACCAGCGGCTGCGTACAAGCGACAGTATCGGTCGTTACGGCGGCGAGGAGTTTCTGATTATCATGCCGCAGACCGACGGGCCGATGGTGTTCAGCGTGATTGATGATATCCGGGCGCGCTTCGCGACGATTGGACACCAGCTCAGTGATGGCGACAAGGAAACGACCGTAACCTTCAGCGGCGGGATCGCGAGCTTGCGCCCTATGGATGATAGTAACCACCTGCTTGAGGCGGCTGACACGGCTCTGTATGCAGCAAAGCACGCGGGGCGGAATCGCATTGTGCTATCGGAAGGACCCTGTGATGGCAACATCTCCTCCCCTCATCACTGATGAGGCGGCGCGCCAGGCGGCGCTGGATCAGTACCAAATCCTTGATACTCCGCCCGAGGAGGCGTTCGACGAGATCGCTCGCCTGGCTGCCGAGATTTGTGGCACGCCGAGCGCGATGATCAGCCTTGTCGATACACAACGCCAGTGGTTCAAGGCACGAATTGGGGTCACTGCCGAGCAGACGCCGCGCGAGATCGCCTTCTGTGCCCACGGGGTTGCCTACCCCAGCGAGATGCTGGTGGTGCCCGACTCGTGGCTCGACCAGCGATTCAGCGACAACCCGCTTGTGACCGATGATCCATACGTCCGTTTCTACGCCGGTACGCCGCTGATTACCCCGGAAGGTCACGCCATTGGGATGCTCTGTGTGACCGACAGCGTGCCGCACGAGATTAGTCCAATCCAGCGCCACGCACTCCAGGTTCTTGGCCATCAGGTGATGACGCAGATGGAACTGCGCCGCCAGATCCACGGGCTAGAGCAGGCGATGATGGCCCGCACCGCCAGCGAGCGTGAGACCCTGCTGCTGAACCGGGTGATCGCTGCTGCTGCCGCCGCCCAGGATATGACCACGGTATTCGATGTGGTCTGCTATGAACTGGCCCAGGCATTCGATGTGCCCCAGGCGACATGTGCCCTGCTTGATGGGGACGGGAACTATCTGACGGTGGTGAGCGAGTACTGCGCGCCGGATCGGCCCTCGGGCATCGGGGCGGTGATCCCGGTGGCAGGCAACCCGCTGATCGAGGTGGCGTTTGTCACCCACGCGCCTGTCCAGATCGGCGATGTCCACGCCGATGCCCGCGCCACCGTCGCCGCCGAGCTGTATGCGCTGCGCGGCACAGCGGCCATTCTGCTGGTGCCGCTGCTTATTCGTGAAGAGATCGTCGGCACCATCGGCATCGACTCGTTTGTCCCACGGATCTTCACGATAGAAGATGTATCGCTGGCTCAGGCGGTGGCGTGGTCGGTCGGCCAGGCTCTCGCCAACATCCAGCTCACTACGGCGCTTCAACAGGAACTGGCCGAGCGTTCGCGTACTGAGGCGGCCCTACGCGATAGCACGGAGGCGGCGGAGGCGGCCACCCGCGCCAAGTCTGATTTCTTGGCCACCATGAGCCACGAGATCCGCACACCGATGAATGCGGTGATCGGTATGACGGGGCTGTTGCTCGACACCCCGCTTGGCCCCGAGCAGCGTGAGTACGTCGAGACGATCCGCAATAGTAGCGATGCGCTGCTGTCGATCATCAACGACATCCTGGACTTCTCGAAGATTGAGTCAGGGAAGTTCGAGCTTGAGCAACAGCCCTTCGACCTGCGCGACTGCATGGAAGCAGCCATGGATCTGGTCGCGGTGCGTGCATCCGAGAAGCGGCTCGATCTGGCCTACATGATCGCGCAGACGGTGCCCCAAGCGCTGCGGGGCGATATGACCCGAGTTCGTCAGGTGCTGGTGAACCTGCTCACAAACGCGGTCAAATTCACCCCCGCCGGCGAGGTTGTCGTGATGATCGAAGCCAAGCGAGTCATCGACGAGCAGTACGAGATCCATATCGCTGTGCGCGACACCGGAATCGGTATTCCCGCCGACCGTATGGATCGGCTCTTCCAGGCATTCAGCCAGGTGGACGCATCGACCACACGCCAGTACGGTGGCACCGGGCTCGGTCTGGCCATCTGCTGGCGGCTCTGCGCGATGATGGGCGGGCGCATGTGGGTGGAGAGCCAGGTAGGCGTGGGCACCACCTTTCACTTCACCATCGTTGCACCAGTCGCATCAATGCCCCCACGGATCGACCAGCGCGGGGCCGTGCCGGAGTTGGTAGGGAAACGCCTGCTGGTGGTGGATGATAACGAGACAAACCGGCGCATCCTGACACTCCAGGCCGAGGCGTGGGGGATGCAGGTGCGGGCCAGTGTCTCGGGGGCCGAAGCTCTGAGTTGGCTCGCCCAGGGTGCCGAGTTCGATGTGGCGATCCTCGATATGCAGATGCCGGAAATGGATGGTGTACAGCTTGCTGATGCGATCCGCGCCCGCCATGATCCGACGAACACGCTGCCACTGATGCTGCTCACCTCGCTTGGGCGGCGGGCGGAGGATATGGCCCACGGTCGTTTCACCACCAGCCTGACCAAGCCCGTCAAGGCGGCCCAGCTCTACGAGACGATGCTGACCATGCTTGGCAAGACGGAGGTTCCCCAACCTGTGCTCCCCCGCCGTACAACCTACGATGCGACGATGGCGGCGCGGCTCCCCTTGCGCATTCTGCTTGCGGAAGACAACGTGGTGAACCAGAAGGTCGCCACCAAAACCTTGGCCAAACTGGGCTATCGGGCCGACATGGCGGCCAACGGATTCGAGGTACTCGACGCCCTCGCCCGCCAGCCCTACGATGTGGTGCTGATGGACGTGCAGATGCCCGAACTGGACGGGCTAGAGGCAACGCGACGTATCCGCAGCGATGTGCCGTCGTCCCGGCAGCCGCGCATTATCGCGATGACGGCCAATGCCATGCAGAGCGACCGGGAGCAGTGCATGGCGGTGGGGATGGACGACTACCTCAGCAAGCCGGTCCGGATTGAGGAACTCGTGTCTGCCCTTGAGCGCGGCTCGGCATCGGCGCTCGCGCCACATGAAGCCGCGTCGATGATGACAGGTGCCATCGACTCGGCCATGCTTGAGCGCTTCCATGCCAGCCTTGGCGATGGGAGTCCGAGCATTGTCATTGAGATCATCGATATGTTTTTGGAAGACCTACCGATCCAGATCGGATCGCTGCTCCAGAGCGCAGCAGGCGAAGCGGCCCCCATCATCCAGCGGGTCGCCCACACGATCAAATCAAGCGCGGCGACCATTGGCGCACGCGGACTGGCCAAGCAGTGCGAGGAGCTTGAGTCCCTGGCCCGCCTGGGCGACATCCGCGAGGCGAGGGCGCGCATCTACGAGATCGAGCAGGCGTGTAGCGATGTCACGGCGGATCTGAAGATCATGCGCCAGCGGTTTAACTAGGCCGCTTATTCACAACGTACTGCCCGAAAACAAAAGAGGCGTCTGAGTCAACGGGCCTTGCGGCTCAACTCAGACGCCTCCTTATGTAGATCTGGCGGGGAGGGAGAGATTCGAACTCTCGTTAGGATTGCTCCTAAAGCGGTTTAGCAAACCGCCGCACTAGGCCACTATGCGACCTCCCCGTATGACTGACTGGCGGGATTGTACCACAGCCTCGCCGATTTGCCAACTGACAGGACTGAGTGGAGGGGGCGGTGGGATTCGAACCCACGAGACGTATCACTACGTCTTGCGCTTTTCAAGAACGCCACGATCAGCCGTGCTCCGTCACGCCCCCGTATGTCAACCTATCTCGACAACCCTTGAGGTTTTATTTGACTCCTATGACGCGAATTTCCACACGTGTTACACGTGCAGTTGGGGGTAGGAATCACACAGGCGTCTCCACGAAAGCGGATACGCCTGTATTGTATACTACACGATCACTCGTGTCAATAATGGCAGGCGGGACAGGAATCGAACCTGCAACCTGCGGATTTGGAGGCCGCTGCTCTGCCTAATTGAGCTACCCGCCTTCACACGCGCAGATGATACCATACCCGCGCAGCCTTTGCAACCGACGTTGCCCTGTTGGGATGAACGCGAGTTGCTTCATGACCTGCTCCTTCCCACAAGGCTACTGGTTCGATTGACGTTTCCTGGCTTGTTCCTCGCGCAGCTGGCGCATGCGCTCGGCTGAGGAGATCCGGGGTGGCTGATCCGCAGGCGTGGAGATTGTATCGGTACTGCGGGGTGCCTCAGGCTCTGGTGCAGGAGTGGGGATCTCACCAGCCATATTCTGGCTTGCGCTAGGAGTCTTGGGCTTTCCTTTCCCTTTAGGCGCACCTGGTTCACTCTGCTTCGCCCGTGGGGTCGTAGGTTTGGCTTTCGTTTTTTGAGAAGCCTGTAGGGTCGATGCTGGCGCTCCACTAGCATCGGTCGTGCTGATGGGTGTCTCGGTTCGCGGAGGCTGCTGGTCGGCACCAGCAGCCTGCTCAGTGCTGGTACCACCTGTCGCCAGGTCAGCAGCCACATTCGCAGAAGTATCCTGAGATTCACCTGGTATAGAAGCATTCTCAGCAGGCGCAGGCTGCCGTTCGCCTTGAGTTGGAATGGCACCAGATCCTGGCGCTGAGGGCTGCTCAGGTGAAGAAGCGGGCGGAGGGAGAATTGCCTGACCATGCTGGAATGTAGGCACGCCGCCTAACTTCTCGTCCAGCAGCTTGAGAAACGCATCGACGCGCTTCTGAAGCTCGTCGCGCTTGGCATTCTCGGCAGCCTTCACATACGCAAACCGCTTTTTCGGACTGATACGCTGCTCAGAAACGGGAAAGACATACTCCCATGTGACACCATCAAAGCAGGCGAGTACGAGGCGCCCTTCGGAAGTATGGATAATACAGATGGGGACGGGAAGCTCGTTACCAGCCGCATTGCTCCAGCGGATATAGTCGGCCTCGCTGGCGATGTGCAGTTTATAGTACACCTTCTTGTAGAGGATGCCCAGATCGCTGATCGTTGCCAGGGCCCAATCGTCCGCAGATGCAAGAAGTGCCAGTCGCTCGGGCGGTATAGAAATGGTCTTGACGCGCGGATGCTCACTGTAGACCTGGGCACGCGGCTTCCCATTGGCAAGAACTTTGTTGTTCCAATCCTTGACGTACTTATCGACTTCTAACACTGCATCGCTGAAGTCGAGCAACTCATCCTTGTTCTGCGCAGCCGTCAGCGCCGACCAACCCTCGTCCTCGATGTAGAATCCCGGTATACCGACGCTGAAGAGACCGTCAATGACGAAGACACCGCGTGACACGCGCCGACCGTTGCTGGGCAGAGCTCGATAAGGAAGCTCATTTCCCGGCGAGCAGCGGAAGAACGAACTGCGGTACGCAACGTCACCGACGTTAACCCCATCGCGAATGGTCGTTGCAACACCGGCATGAGGAAGCAGCCAACCGGCCGCAGGGAGGGTAGAGCCAGGCATCGTGACATGGTTAGAGCGAATAGCAGGTGGGATTGGGCCTATTTGATGATGTGGGAAGCAGCCAGCACTCTTCTCTGGATGCTGCTGATTCCACAGCTCGATAGAGCTCAGCCACTTCATCAGGGCATCTTGAGCCTGGGGAACCGTTCCTGTGTCGTGGCCTATGCGCGTCCGCAGTATCTGGGCGCCGTAGAGCCGTAGGTACTGGACAACATCGAGTTCCTCCCAGCGTATTTCGTCGCGGCCGATCTCGATCTCAGTGGCAAAGAAAGCGGCCGCCTGGCGCATGCTCGTCAGGTCGTTCTTCGCAAGTGTCCGAGGAACCTGAAGGGTTGCAGGCGTGCCATGTAACGGGAAATCGAGCGCGTAGGGATGCCAGATCGCATAGAACAGCGCCATTCCGAGATCCTCGGCGTTGATCTCCTCTCCCCCTACGCACCAGCACCCCATCGGACATTGCGAAGCCCGATCGAAGACCAGTATGACGGTAAGGATATCGGCGATCTTTCGCCTGCGGCCGTCGATGATGGTGATGCCTGGAACTCGCACGGTATAGAATGTCCACTCGCCGTGGAGCATCGGCACGCCCTGCATAACCAGTGTCTGGCGATGGCGCACCATCGCGGTCGCACGGCCTTCGCCATCGTGCCAGAGGCCGGGGAGGTGGAGCAGGCGGCTTAGGGCGCCGCTGACCTGGGCAGAGAGCGTCGGCAGGCCGTACGGAGCCCAGCAGGCATTGATCCGATCCGCGATTTGCTGCCAGCTGAGCCGGCCTTCGAGCGGGCCGAGCCTGAGCAGGTAGAAGTGCTCACGGAGCCGCTCGTCAATAACCTCTTCCCAATCCTGGCGTCGATAAAACCCCAGCGCACCAGCGAAGGTGGCTTCGCGAAAGCGCTTTGTGGCATCGTCCTCGGAGATATCCGCGATCTTGGCCGCGCTCTTGATTACTGGCCCGACAAAGAGCGGTGGCGCGTTCTGGAGCGGTGCCTTTCGGCTCTTGGGAGTTGCTGTCTCAGAAACGGAACCGTCATCAGGCGGAGCGGGCTCATCTTTGTAGCGTAGGCGATTGCGGAGCTTGCGCCGTTCAATGTGCTCAGGGTGCTCATTGAGTATCACGGTGAGCGGGATATCGACGGCAAGCTCCCGGCTGGCAATGTGGAACGCGCGAACGATGCGCTCGATCTCACGGCGTCCGTTAGGCACAACGACGCCGAGATCTCGGTCGAGGATGGCCCGATACTCGGTCAAAATCTGATCAGTGATTGGGATGGCCTTCAGCCGTGCCGCGAGTCCATCAGCTCCGGAGTCGATGAGGGTGGTGAGCAGCGTCATGGCCTGCTCTGAGTTACCCTCCTGCAGCTGCGCGAGCAACGCTGCCGCAACGCCAAGCCGCTCAGCACCCGTTCGTTGGCGATAGGCGTTACGCTCCGAGTGGCCGACTGGCAGGGAGAGCAGATTCTCGTTCCATGCACCGACACTCGTCAGCGACCGCTGAAGAGCAATGACTTGGCTCCGGAGAGTCGCCATCAGGCTATCTGCGTCATCACTACCCTTCGTCAGCACGCTGCGTCGCTGCTCAAGATGGAGCACCGCCGTAGCGAACGGGCTTGGCGAGTCACGCAGCAGCCAGATCGGCTCTTCATCGAGGTAGCGAAGAAGCATCCGGCGGGCACGCTCAATCGCCCGGTCGCGTAGGCGATCTTCCTGAAGCTCGTACGCCACGTTCCCATCTGTTCGTAGATCTTGCCCGCACCCACGCTCAACGAGCTGTGCCACGCGCTGAGCCAGGAGATCTTTCCGCGCAGCCGGCTCGTCACGATACACACCACGGGATACAAGCTGGCGCACATGAACATCAGCCAAGGGGATCGCGGCGAACGTCTCCGCGATAGCGGAGACAACTTCATCGCGTACGTCGTGAGCAGATTCCAGGTTGAGCCGCGTAAGCCGAGGGGAGAAGTATCCACGACTAATGCACAGGTGAAGGGCATCCCGATGCACTTCTGTCGTCAGATTGAGGTGCTCGGCAAGCTGGTAGAGGCGCGCTCGCCAGGTCTCGCGGTCTTCGCTTGCTCGCAGGGATCTGGCCGGGGTTGCACACGCACGCAGTATGGCTGGCAAGCTCTCTCGCTCAGGCGATGAAGCATTCGTCTCGCCGAACCACAGCGCGAGATACTGCTTGAAGGAGCCAACGAGCGTGCCGACAAAAAGCTGATCAGCTGGATCAAGACCACTGAGAGGCGTAGCAGCATGCATCGATACACCTGTGTCTATACGTTTCCTACTGCTGATGTGCGTATAGTAGCATGGGTTTTCGGGTTTTGCTATAGCTCACGCATAGCCAATTCACGTGTGGCGAGGGAATACGCTCTATAGAGACGGATCGAGTGTGGCCGTATTGAGGCATCCGAGAACGCCCGTCTCTCTGGTCACACGATCACCCAGCGATGCTGAACGGTGATCTAGAAAAGGGCGCGTAGAGGGTATGCAATGTCCCATGCGTAATGCTATACTATCGCCAGCATGCACAAAACCCACCCCGCCGGGAAGCTAGAGTGGACTCTGTGACAATCTATCGTGCTGCGTCTGCCATTGTAGCATCCCCTTCGGCCCCCCGCAAGGTGCTTCATAGTCCAGCGTAGTGCATTGTGCGTATGCGGATCTGGCTTGTGTACAGCATCGCCCTGCTAGGTTCACGCTTCACCGGATTTCATCCTGCCGGGCCGCCAGCCATGCCATGAGTGTGTCTGGCTGCTCATTGGGTAGACGCTTTGCCCCGCATCTTCGATAATATCGAGCAGTCGATCATCCCTGCGCTCCGGCAGACGCTTGCGGTGGCCAATACTACGCACGGCCCACAGGCTACCGGCAAGGCGGCGGAGCGATGATATCCACCCTTGCCAGTGCTGCCGATCTTGAACTGCATCTCGACCACACCGCCGATGGGCGCTACACGGCATCCACCAGTCTACGAATGCCAGAGAGCGACGCGCCCAGTGGCATTAGCGGAGTGCCGGTGCAGATCGATCTGGCCGAACTGCGCTCCCATCAGATGGACGATGCGGCCTATGGCCGGGCGCTCGCCAGGATGCTCTTCGACAGCAGGCGACTGAGCGAAGCCTTTATCAAAGCTCATGCTGCCGCTCGCGCTCAAGACCTCCCCCTGCGCCTCCGCCTGCACCTCGACCCGCATGACGATACACTGCACGCCCTGCGCTGGGAACTGCTCTGCGACACGGATGGTATCCACCTCGGGCTAAGTGAGCAGGTACTGCTTTCACGCTTTGTGGTCAGCACCGACTCCTCGCCCTATAAGCCAAAGCCTCGTCGCGTCCTACGTGCGCTGGTGGCAGCCGCTGCACCCGCGAATCTGGCCCAGTTCCGCCTGACACCCTTCGATGCCAGCGGCGTTGCCGTAGCCACCACAGCCGCGCTTAAGCCAGCCCATGTCACCACGCTGGACTCCGGAGCCAAGCCGGTGAGCCTGGCCCGGCTCGCCGAATCCCTGCGTGATGCGCCCGACCTCTTCTGTCTGGTCTGCCACGGCGCGCTGACGAATGGTGAGCCGGTACTCTTCCTAGAGCATACGCAGGGTCTAGCCGATCCCGTGACCGCCTCACGCCTGCTGGAGATGCTGGGCGCGCTGGACGCCCTGCCCCGCCTGGTCGTGCTGCTGGCCTGCGAGGGCGCGGGCGATGGTTGTTACGCCGCCCTATCCGCCCTCGGCCCGCGCCTCGCCCGCGCCGGGGTGCCAGCAGTCCTGGCGATGCAGGGCAAGGTCGGTCTATCCGCCGCGCTTGACTTCGTCGCCAGCATGATGCGAGAGATCCAGCGCGACGGGCAGATCGACCGGGCCGTGGCCGCCGCTCGCGCCGCCGTGCGCGCCACGCCGCACTGGTGGCGCCCGGCGCTGTTCATGCGCCTGATCTCGGGGCAGCTCTGGATACCCGACGCGGCCGAGGAGCCAGCCAGCTTCGATACCGCCCCGCCCTTCCCGCTGCCCGACCTGTTCCCGCCCGCCGAATCGCTGATCGGGCGCGGCAGCGACCTGGTCGAGCTGTGCAACCTGTTCGAGCAGGCCCGCCAGGGGCGCAAGGGCCAGGTGGCGATCATCACCGGGCGGCCGGGCTACGGGCGGGCCGCCCTGGCCCGCGCCGTGGGGGCCTACGCCGAGGAGCGGGGCGCGGCCCAGCTGGCCCTGCGCTTCTGGCCGACCGCGCGCTTGGGCGAGCCGCAGCGCGCCGCCCTTTGGGCCGAGGATCATCTGCTGACGCCCGAGGTGGCCGCCCTGGAGTCGCAGATCGCTGCCGCCTGGCCTGCGTCCGCCGCCCTGGCCGGCCCCGCCTGGGTGCGCCTGGCCGCGCAGGTCGCCGCCCTCCTCGGCCACCTGCCCGCCCAAATGAAGGATAACCCACGGGCGCTGCTCGATCCAATGCGCACCGTCGCCCGCCAATGCCCACTTGTCCTGCGGATCGAGGGTTTGGATCTGGCCCCCGACCCCTGGCCCGACCTGCTGCGCTACCTGCTGCCCGAGCTGCGCCGTGACTGGCCGGCCCTCCTGCTGCTCACCGCCGACGCCGAGGCGGAGCCAGCCACCCTGCCCGATGATCATCGCGGCGAGACCCTAGCCTGGACGCTCGACTTGGCCGGGCACGGCATAGCCGACCTGCGATGGCTGGAACCAGTGAGCGTGGCGGATGTAGCCGACCATATCGCCCCGGCTGCACCCGGCATCGCCCGCCGTCTGCATGAATTGGGCGATGGCTGCCCAACCCTGATCGAGGCGATTTGGGCCGAGTGGCAGGAGCAGGGCACAGTGCGCTGGGATGATCAGGCCGAGCAGTGGCAGGCCGACCCCAACGCGCCGCAGGTTTACGGACGCCTGCGCGACCGGGCGCACAACTGGCTCGGCGCCCTGCTGCCGCCCAACGCCCCGGCTGACTTTACGGAGGAGACGGCTACCTCCATCCTGTCCTGCGCCGCCCTGGAGGGCCGGGCCTTCACCGCCCAGGCTGTGGCCGCAGCGCTGGGGCTGGACGCCGAGGCGGTACTGGATCTATGCGACAGCCTGATCGGCGATGAGGAGCGCCCCGGCCTGCTGGATGAAGTCGGCTTTGTGCCGGTGCTGGGCCGCAAGCCGAGCGAGTGCCCGAACGTCTACCGCTTCAGCTACCTCTACCTCTGGCTAGTCTGGCGCGACTACGGCCCCGAGGGGGATGCGCGCCGCACACTTCAGGCATGCCTGGCCGAGGCGCTGGAGAAGACCTATGATCCCGAGATGGATCTTGTCGCCGGGGCGATCATCCAGCTCTACGAGGCGGCCGGGCTGCTGCAAAAGGCAGAACCCTACCGCAAGCGTGCTAGCCGCACCGATAGCATCGCCATGCTGCGCTTCCAAGTCGAACTCCTCGCGGCGCTGGAAGAGCCTGGCCCGATGGATGGCTTTCGGCTCTATGAGCTGCGGACGGAGCTGAGTTGGCGCATTCATCGCGAAACTGGGCGCTACGATGAGGCGCTAAGCATTGACCTGGCGGCCCTGCAGCAGACATTGGAATGGGGCGACCGTGAGCGCGAGGCCCAGAGCCGACACAATGTAGGGGTGCGCTACTCCTTCCTTGAACAACACACCAGCGCACTGTATGAGCTCAAGCAGGCCCTGGAGATTTCCAAAGCAGTGCTGGGGATGCGCCACCCCTCCACGGCGAGCACCCTGCACGCACTTGGTCAGGTGCGCCAGGACCAGGGCGACTACCCGACCGCCGAGGACTACTACCAGCATGCCCTGGAGATCAAAAAAGCAGTGCTGGGGATGCGCCACCCCGAGACGGCGAGCACCCTGCACGCACTTGGTCAGGTGCGCCAGAACCAGGGCGACTACCCGACCGCCGAGGACTACTACCAGCAGGCCCTGGAGATTTCCAAAGCAGTGCTGGGGATGCGCCACCCCGAGACGGCGAACACCCTGCTCGCACTTGGGTGGCTACGCCGGGACCAGGGCGACTACCCGACCGCCGAGGACTACTACCAGCAGGCCCTGGAGATTTTCAAAGCAGTGCTGGGGATGCGCCACCCCGAGACGGCGAGCACCCTGCACGCACTTGGTCAGGTGCGCCAGGACCAGGGCGACTACCCGACCGCCGAGGACTACTACCAGCAGGCCCTGGAGATCAAAAAAGCAGTGCTGGGGATGCGCCACCCCGAGACGGCGAGCACCCTGCGCGCACTTGGGTGGCTACGCCAGGCCCAGGGCGATTATTTCACCGCTGAGAGCTATCTTCAGCAGGCTCTCGCTATCTGGCAATTGGCCCTTGGTGCACACCACCCCTATACCGCATTTACTATGTATCAACTTGGTGTCGTGTATGAAGCTCAGAGTAACTACTCGGCGGCCGAGGATTGCTTCCAACAAGCGTTAGGCGTTCAGCTTACCACCCTTGGCTCCAATCACCCGGATACCCAGGATACGCAACGTAGTATTAGAGAGCTTGAACAGAAAACGCGCCGACAGGCGACAGAAGAAGCTGAGCCATCTGCATAACATCACCTTCACCTCAACCACGAGCACTACTCATGACCACCAGCAAATCCGACCTCAGCGAGCGCGATATCTGCACCAAGTTCATTACGCCCGCGATTGCGGCGGCCGGCTGGGATGTGCGTCTCCAGGTGCGCGAGGAGGTCACGTTCACGAACGGGCGGGTGATCGTTCGCGGGAAACTGGTCAGCCGGGGGCAGACCCGCCGGGCTGACTATGTCCTCTCCCACAAGCCGAACCTGCCGCTGGCGATCATTGAGGCGAAGGATAATGCCCACAGCCTCGGCGATGGCATGCAGCAGGCCCTGGTCTACGCCGAGGCGCTGGATATCCCCTTTGTCTACAGCTCCAACGGCGATGGCTTCCTTGAGCATGACCGCACCGTTGCCAGCGGGATCGTAGAGCGCCAGCTCTCCCTGGCCGAGTTCCCCTCGCCCGACGCGCTCTGGGCGCGCTACTGCGCCTGGAAGAGCCTCACCGCCCCCGCGCAGCAGCAGGTGGTCGCCCAGGACTACTACAGCGACGGGAGTGGTCGTGACCCGCGCTACTATCAGCGCACGGCGATCAACCGGGTGATCGAGGCCATCGCCCACGGCCAGAATCGACTGCTGCTGGTGATGGCCACCGGCACCGGCAAGACCTACACCGCCTTCCAGATCATCTGGCGGCTCTGGAAGTCCGGCGCGCGCAGGCGCATCCTCTTCCTGGCCGACCGCACTATCCTGGTTGACCAGACCCGCAATAACGACTTCAAGCCCTTCGGCTCGGCGATGACCAAGATCCAGAACCGTCAGGCCGATACGTCCTACGAGATCTACCTCGCGCTCTACCAGGCGGTCTCCGGCACCGAGGAGGCGCAGAATATCTACAAGCAGTTCTCGCGCGGCTTCTTCGACCTGATTGTGGTCGATGAGTGCCACCGGGGCAGCGCCGCCGCCGACTCGGCCTGGCGCGAGATCCTGGAGTACTTCAGCGCCGCGACTCAGATCGGCCTGACGGCCACGCCCAAGGAGACGAAGGAGATCTCGAACAGCGACTACTTCGGCACGCCGGTCTATACCTACTCGCTGCGTCAGGGCATTGAAGATGGCTTCCTCGCACCCTACAAGGTGGTGCGGATCGACCTCGACAAGGATCTGCTCGGCTGGCGACCTGAGCACGGCAAGCGCGATGCGAACGGGGCTGAGATCGAGGACCGGATCTACAACCAGCAGGACTTCGACCGCACATTGGTGCTCGACCAGCGCACGCAGTTGGTCGCCCGCAAGGTGGCCGAGTTCCTCCAGGCGACCGACCCCTACGCCAAGACGATTGTCTTCTGCGAGGATATTGACCATGCCGAGCGCATGCGTCAGGCGCTGGTGAACGCTCTACCCGAACTGGCCGGGGCCAACCGGCGCTATGTGGTGCGAATTACCGGCGACAACGATGAGGGCAAGGCCGAGTTGGACAACTTCATCGACCCCGAGAGCCGTTACCCGGTGATCGCTACCACCTCCAAGCTTCTCACCACCGGCGTGGACGCCCAGACCTGCAAGCTGATCGTGCTTGACCAGCGCATCCAGTCGATGACTGAGTTCAAGCAGATCATCGGTCGTGGCACACGCATCAACGAGGAGTACGACAAGTACTACTTCACGATCATCGACTTCAAGAAGGCCACCGAGCTCTTCGCCGATTCGGCCTTTGACGGTGACCCAGTACAGATCTACGAGCCGGACGGGGATGCCTCGCCGGTGCCGCCGGATGATCTGCCCGAACCCGAGCCGGCTGAGCCAACAACCGGCGATGGCCTACCGGGCGATGATCTGCCTGAGGGCAGCGGCGGGGGCAGACGCATCCGCTACGTGGTTAACGACGTGCCGGTGTATGTGCTCGCCGAGCGAGTACAATACTACGGTGCCGACGGTCGTCTGATCACCGAGTCTCTGCGCGACTACACCCGCAGCGCGGTGCGCCGCCAGTTCGCCTCACTCGACGCCTTCCTGACCCGCTGGGGCAAGGCCGAGCAGAAGCACGCGATCATCGTGGAGCTGGAGGAGCAGGGCGTATTGCTGCACGAGCTGGCCGAGCAGGTGGGCAAGGAGTTCGACCCGTTCGACCTAGTGGCCCACGTGGCCTTCGATCAGCCGCCGCTCACCCGGCGCGAGCGGGCCGAGCAGGTGCGCAAGCGCGACTACTTCGCCCGCTACGGCGAGCAGGCCCGCGCGGTGCTCGACACGCTGCTGGAGAAGTACGCCGACGCCGGGATCGAGCCGATTGAGAGCGTCGAGGTGCTCAAGGTGCAGCCCTTCGACCGGCTCGGCTCGCCGGTGGAGTTGATCAAGCGCTTCGGCGGGAAGGCCGAGTATCTGGAGGCTGTGCGCGAGCTGCGCGAGCATCTGTATCGTGCAGCGTAGGCTCTGTGAGGGCGAAGAATCTCGCTATGAAACCGCAGCATATGCACGTAACTGTCACCCTGAGCGTAGCGAAGGGTCCCGAGACTCATCCGCATCACCGCCGGGACGCTTCGCTTCGCTCAGGGTGACACATAAACTGTAGCCATCTATGGCGTATTACGTTTACATCTTGGCCAGTCCATCGCGCACGATCTATATCGGCGTGACAAATGATCTGGAGCGGCGGGTCTATGAACACGCGCAGAAACTCATCCCCGGTTTCACCAGTCGCTACAATATTAGCCGCCTGGTCTACGTTGAAGAGACCCCCGATGTCTACGCGGCCATCAGCCGGGAGAAGCAACTGAAAGGCTGGCGTCGTGACAGGAAGTTAGCCCTGATTGAGTCGATCAACCCTGAGTGGCGCGATCTGAGTGTAGATTGGGAATAGCGCCCAATGCTTTATGATGGTTCTACCAAGCTGTCACTCCGCTCTGCGCACGGAATCCTGGCCGGGACGCTTCGCTGCGCTCAGCGTGACAGGCCCCACATGTCATGCGCACGGAATCCTGGCCGGGACGCTTCGCTGCGCTCAGCGTGACAGGCCCCACATGTCATGCGCACGGAATCCTGGCCGGGACGCTTCGCTGCGCTCAGCGTGACATATTGAGACTTCTAAAACAATGAGTATCTCGACCACGATCAAGACCATCCAGGACATCATGCGAAAGGACGCGGGCGTGGACGGCGACGCCCAGCGTATCAGCCAGTTGGTCTGGATGATCTTCCTCAAGATTTTCGACGACCGCGAGCAGGAGTACGAGCTGCTGGAGGATGACTACCGCTCGCCCATTCCTACGCGGCTACGCTGGCGCAGATGGGCCGCCGACGCCGAGGGTATCACCGGCGAGGCCCTGCTGAACTTCGTGAACAACGACCTGTTCCCCACGCTCAAGGATCTGACCCTCGACCCGCAGCGTGACCGGCGCGGCCTGGTGGTGCGCGAGGTGTTTCAGGACGCCTACAACTACATGAAGAATGGCACCCTGGTGCGCCAAGTGGTCAACAAGCTCAATGAGGTTGACTTCAACCGCTCCGAGGACCGCCACCTCTTCGGCGACATCTACGAGCAACTGCTGCGCGACCTCCAGAGCGCGGGCAACAGCGGGGAGTACTATACGCCACGTGCCGTCACCCAGTTCATGGTTGATATGGTCAACCCGCGCCTCGGTGAGCGCCTGCTTGATCCCGCCGCCGGGACGGGCGGATTCCTGGCCTGCGCAATCGAGCATCTGCGCGCCCAGGTGAAGATCCCCACCGACGGCGACACGCTCCAGGCGTCGATCTTCGGCGTGGAGAAAAAGCAACTGCCGCACATGCTTTGCGTCACCAATATGCTGCTCCACGGCATTGAGGTGCCCTCGCAGATCCGCCGCGACAACACCCTGGCCCGCCCACTGATCAGCTACACCCCCAAAGAGCGCGTCGATGTCATTCTCACCAACCCGCCCTTCGGTGGCATGGAGGAGGACGGGATCGAGCAGAGCTTCCCGCAGACCTTCCGCACCCGTGAGACAGCTGACCTGTTCCTGGTGCTAATCATCCACCTGCTCAAGGAGGGAGGGCGCGGGGCGATTGTCCTGCCGGACGGCACCCTGTTCGGCGAAGGCATCAAGACGCGGGTGAAGGAGAAGCTGCTGACCGAGTGCAACCTGCACACGGTCGTGCGCCTGCCCAACGGCGTCTTTGCGCCCTACACCGGGATCAAGACCAACCTGCTCTTCTTCACCAAGGGCACACCGACCCGCGAGGTCTGGTACTACGAGCACCCCTACCCTCCTGGCGCCAAGTCCTACTCGAAGACCAAGCCGATCCGTATCGAGGAGTTTGCGCCGGAAAAGGCGTGGTGGGAGAACCGGGTCGAGCACGAGTACGCCTGGCGCGTGCCGGTGGAGCAGATCGCGGAAAACGGCTACAACCTCGACAGCAAAAACCCGCACCAGATCGATGTGGAGCACCTCGACCCCGAGCATCTGCTGTCCAGCTACCGCACGCTGCTCGCCGATGTGGCCGAGGCCCGCGAGGCGCTGCGCCGCGAGCTGGCGGCATCGCTGGAGCGGTAGCAATCCATCCGCTGGTACAATGGCCACGCCAGCCTGTGAGCGAGGAGTAGGAAAAAGAGCATGAGCGTTCGTCAACAGACAGTACTTGAGCGCCTGCGCGTCAAAAACTTTCGCAGCCTCGTCGATGTCGATCTGAGCTTTGATCGCCTGGTCGTGCTCGTTGGCGCGAATGGCTCAGGCAAGAGCACGGTGATCGACGTCGTTCGCTTTGTGCGTGATGCGTTGACGCGCAGCCTCGACGACGCAATCCTTGATCGCAGTGGCATTGCCTCTATTCGGCGTTGGTCGCCGAGAGGTGCGCCTGATGTGAGCATCCAGCTCTGGCTGCGTGGCGCCAATTGGGAAGCTGAGTATAGCTTTGTGATTGGCAGCGAGCAGCGTGGTGCGTGGCGGGTCAAAGCAGAGAATCTTCTTATCACCCAAACACCAAGCGATCACGTCGGTGAGTATGTGCGGGAGCAGCCAACGCTTGAATTTCATATCAAAGAGGGAAAGCTCGACAACACCCCGGAAGGCTTAGATCATATTGCTCGCCTGCCAGCACTCATCTCTACCAGCGATCTGCTTATGCCCAAGCTGCGCCTGTTGTCATTTATGCGCGCACCCGACGAAATGTATCGTTTCTTCGCCGACATGAGCTTTCACACTATCTACCCCAACAGCCTGCGCGAACCACAGAAGCCAGGGAACGACTACCCGCTCGAAGAGCGCGGCCAGAATCTGGCCTCCGTATTGCGAAGTTTTCAGCAGAACCATGACTCATATGCGCTGCTGAATGATGCGCTTGGCCGTGTGGTCGAGGGTGTGAGTAGCTACACCGTCCAACTCATTGGCGGGTTTCTGGTGACGAGACTTCAGCACACCCCAACGGAGGGGGGGCGGCGTGGCCCAGCCTTTGATCTCTCCCAGGAATCTGACGGAACCTTGCGTATGCTCGGCATCCTCACGGCGCTCTATCAGGAGCCGGCGCGCTCAATACTGACCATCGAGGAGCCCGAGTTGACGATACACCCAGGTGCCCTCGGCGTGCTTTGCGATGTCATCCTCGAAGCGAGCGCCCGCAGTCAGGTCATCGTCACAACCCATAGCCCCGATTTGATTGATCGCTTCCCGACCGATTCGCTGCGGGTTGTTGATAAGCAAGATGGTGTAACCAGTGTCGGGCCAGTAAGTGACGACCAGCGCGCTGTCATTGCACAACACCTCTTCTCCCCTGGAGAATTACTCCGCATCGAGGGGTTGCAGCGCGAGGATACGCGAAAGGGTAGCCGCTAATTCTATGCCGACACTTGTGCCAGTTGTTGAGGGTGACGGCGAAATGGAAGCAGTGCCCATGCTTCTCCGCCGTATGCTGGAACGCATGGAGCGCTGGGATTGGTCGGTTGGTAAAGCACGGAAGATTGGCGGGATTGGTAAGCTCCGTAAGGAGTTCGATAATCTGCTTCAGCGCTTGGCCACCGCTCCGGACTGCGATGCCATCCTCATCCTGAACGATATGGACGACGGCTGCCCGGTGACAGAGGCGCTGGCCCTAGCGCAGCGGGCGCGCACGCTGATGCTGCCCTGTCCCGTGGCGCTCGTCTTGGCGCATCGTGAGTACGAATCTTGGTTCCTCACCAGCCTACCGACCATCGCCGGTAACTATGATCTGCCTGCCAATCTCGTCTATCAAGGAGAGATCGAAGGGCGGCGCGACGTGAAGGGCTGGCTCAGTGACCAGATGCCCCCAGGTAAGATCTACAAAGAGACGATCCACCAGGTCAGAATGACTGGCTTGCTCGATATTGACCTGGCCCTATCTTCACGCTCCTTCCAACGGTTCTACCATGCAGTTGAGGAACTGGTGGGTACAGGGGGCGTTGCGGAGCGAGGCTATGCGACACCAGCGCCCGCTGGTGATCACCCGTAAATGGCCTACTATGTGTACATCATGGCGAGTCCATCGCGCACGATCTATGTCGGCGTGACAAATGATCTAGAGCGGCGTGTATATGAACACGCGCAGAAGCTTCTCCCTGGCTTCACCAGTCGCTACAATGTTAGTCGGTTGGTCTACTTCGAGGAGACACCCGATATCTACGCAGCCATCAGCCGGGAGAAGCAGTTGAAGGGCTGGCGTCGCGACAGAAAAATTGCTCTGATCGAGTCCAGTAACCCCGAGTGGCGGGATCTCAGCACAGACTGGCAGTAATTTCCGTCACGCTGAGCGCAGCGACTGGTAGTAATTTCCGTCACGCTGAGCGCAGCGACTGGTAGTAATTTCCGTCACGCTGAGCGCAGCGATTGGTAGTAATTTCCGTCACGCTGAGCGCAGCGATTGGTAGTAATTTCC